>UQSP01000040.1 GCA_900543755.1 uncultured Eubacteriales bacterium | reverse complement strand
CGAGATCTGCGCATGTCTCGTGGGCTCGGAGATGTGTATAAGAGACAGGAGGGAAGCACAGCGAAAAATACTTGACTGCCATGCCGCGGCAAAAGCGGTAACCGACAAAGCGGACAAAGCAATGTTTCATGCCGTAGGTCAAGCGTGCGCTGTGGTGCATTCGGTTAAACATGCAATGGGTTATCCTGTCTACGATCTTACTTCAATCGTCATAAAATACGGAGAGGAAAACTGCCGCCTTTACGTGGAAAACCGGAAAAAGCATTACATTGAAACACTGCTAAGCGGCAAAAACGCATATAAAAATCCCGAAGATAAATGGGCGGATTTTATGCTTAAGTGACAAAAGTACATATAATAAATTTTTATTCACCGTGCTTTATGTTAAATATGCTCTTCCGTTCGGATATTTGACTGAAATTTGTTCATAACAATTGCTTTTACGTTGATATTCTTTACAAAGTTTGCTTTAGTGTTTTCAGCTCGATAATTAAATTCGGCGCAAGTTGCGCATGGAATATCTTTTCGCTTAAAACTGTTTTAAGAGTTGCGGTTAGATGATAATGCCCATGCTAATTGTGCATAATAATTATTTTTGGATTTATAAAATACAAATGAAGTGCTTAAGTAATTATGACTAAACGAATTATGCTTGCTTTTACTGTATTTATTAAGTTTAATCGGCTTTAGCAGTCTATAAATAACAATTATAAAATCTGCCGTTACTTGAATTTGTCCGTGCGAACTAAGCTTGACAATATAATAGATTATCGCATTTTAAGCAAAAGCGATTACATCAGATAACTATAAAAAAGACGCCTGCCGTTTTATTACGTCAAGCGTCTTAAACTTTTAAATTTTAATGCGCACAAAATGCCTGAAAGGGCATATCGTACCCTTTACACCAACTCGATAACAGCGACTTCGGCGCTATCTCCGCGGCGGGCGCCTAATTTAATGACGCGGGTGTAACCGCCCTTTTGTCCCTTCTCCTTACCGCGCTGAGCGTATTTGGGAGCGTACTCGTTGAAAATCTTTTCAATGAGGGGATGACGGATGTTCTCGGTCCTGGCGATAAAGTTAGCCTTGGACTCCTTTTCCTTTCTCTGCTCCTGAAGATCGTTGACTTTAGCCATGATTTTACGGCGAGCGGCGAGTTTCTTTGCTCCGTCGTTGACAAGCTCCACCTTAATATCCTGACCCTTATCGTTTTTACGGGTTTCGATCTTCTTTACGGTATCCGTATAAGTGTTGATTGCAATGGTGAGGAGCTTTTCGGCGAGTTTGGAAACTTCCTTAGCTCTGGCATAGGTAGTCTCGATCTTACCGTTCCATAAAAGCTCCGATACCTGATTTCTCAGCAGAGCCTCTCTCTGGTCGGTCGGTCTGCCTAATTTTCTCTGTAATGCCATAATGTCCTCCTAATCTTCGTTGCTCTTTAAGTCCAGCCCGTAGCTCTTAAGCTTGGCGATAACCTCGTCAAGCGATTTTCTGCCCAGGTTTCTGACTTTAAGCATATCGTCTTCGCTCTTTTTTGTTAAATCTTCGACGGTATGGATTCCCGCACGCTTAAGACAATTGTAGCTGCGGACGGAAAGATCCATTTCCTCGATACTCATTTCCAAAATTTTGGTATGTTTGTCGCCCTCGTTGCTGACAAGAATGGTGGTGCCGCTGAAAGTATCGCTGAGGTCGACGAAAAGCCTGATATGTTCGCAAATGGCTTTCGCCGCAAGGCTGACAACCTCTTTTGCGGACAGCGAGCCGTCGGTCTTAACCTCGAGGATAAGCTTATCGTAGTCGATGCTTTGTCCCACACGAGTAGACTCGACGCTGTAGCTTGCCGCCTTTACCGGCGTAAAGATCGAATCGATAGGTATATAACCTATGGGCTTGGACGAATCCTTGTTGTTTGCGGCAACGACGTAACCTCTTCCGCATGCGACGGTCATCTCCATATTGAGTACACCGCCTTCGTCAAGCGTGCATATATACATATCGGGATTAAGGATTGTGATTTCGGGGTCACGCTCGATATCTGCGGCGGTGACGATGCCCGGAGTCTTTCTCTCGATCTTGAGCGTCTTTTTAAGCGATTTGTCGGAATACTCCGCCTTAAGGTTAAGACCCTTGAGGTTGAGTATTATTTCAGCTACGTCCTCTTTTACGCCCGGTATTGTGGAGAATTCGTGAGAGATGCCCTCGATATTGATGCCGACCACAGCCGTGCCGGGAAGGGCCGATAAAAGAACTCTTCTTAATGCGTTTCCGAGCGTTATTCCGTATCCGCGCTCGAGAGGCTCGACAATGAATTTGCCGGTTCTGTTATCCGCGCTTTCCTCCAGTGTGATTCTTGGCGTTTCGATTTCCATCATATTTAATATAATCTCCTTGACTTTTTTACCTGAAGGCAAACTTAATTACTTCGAATACAACTCGATGATAAGCTGTTCGTTGATGTTAAGGTCGATATCCTCACGTTTGGGGTTATCTATAATCTTGCCCGTAAGCGCCTCGGTATCGAATTCCACCCACTTGGGCATAACGATTTTAGCGCCGCGAAGCTCCTTAAACAACGCGTTATCTTTCTTGTTCTCCTTCACGGCGATAACGTCGCCGGGTTTAACCTGATAACTGGGTATATCAACGCACTTTCCGTTTACGGTGATGTGACCGTGATTGACGATCTGACGGCTTTCGGCACGGCTGGAACCTATTCCCATACGGTAAACAACGTTGTCAAGACGCTTTTCGATAAGGGCAAGCATATTCTCGCCAGTGACGCCGCGCATACGCTCAGCCTCTTCATAGTACTCACGGAACTGCTTTTCCAGCAAACCGTAAGCGCGTTTTACTTTCTGTTTTTCACGCAACTGAATATTGTACTCGGACGCCTTTTTTCTTACGACGCCGTGCATACCGGGGGCAACGGGGCGCTTTTCCATAGCGCACTTTTTAGTTGTGCAACGCTCTCCCTTCAAAAACAGCTTTGCGCCTTCGCGTCTGCAAAGCTTGCAATCTGCGTTTGTATATTTAGCCATTTATGTTATCTCCTTATACTCTTCTGCGTTTGGGCGGTCTGCAACCGTTGTGAGGAATGGGCGAAACGTCCGTAATGGCCGTTACGGCGATACCTACGGTTTCAAGCGCTCTTATCGTGGACTCGCGTCCCGAACCCGGGCCTTTGACAAAAACCTCTACGCTGCGGATACCGTGCTCCTTAGCTGCGACGGCTGCCTTCTCGCAAGCCTGCTGTGCGGCAAACGGCGTGCTCTTTCTGGAGCCTCTGAACCCGAGTGCGCCCGCGCTGCAAGCGGAAATGGCGTTACCCTGCTCGTCGGTGAAGGTAATAAGCGTATTGTTGAACGACGCGTGGATATGAACCTGTCCCTTGTCGATGTTTTTGGTTACTCTTTTTTTAGTAGTCTTTTTAACTGCCATTGTACTATCTCCTACTACTTCTTCTTAGCGCGACCCACGGTGCGTTTGGGACCCTTACGAGTACGTGCGTTCTGTTTGGTGCTTTGACCGCGCACAGGCAGACCCTTACGATGTCTTACGCCGCGGTAGCAGCCGATTTCCATAAGGCGCTTAATGCTGAGCGCGACTTCACGGTGGAGGTCACCCTCGACGACGACGTTTTTCTCGATGTAGCTTCTGAGTGCGTTTTCCTGTTCCTCGGTAAGGTCTTTAACGCGCACGTCGGGGCTGACACCGGTTTCCTTCAAAATCTTGTTTGCCAAGGGACGGCCAATGCCGTAAATGTAAGTAAGCCCGATTTCAACGCGCTTTTCTCTCGGCAAATCGATACCAGCAATTCTTGCCACTTTTTTCTGACTCCTTGTAAAATAATTAGAAAATATGAATATTTTTAACGTGCCTTGCCCTCCTACGTTATGGAATGTTAACGCAAGCGCGGCACGCATGAGTTTTCTGCTTTTATTATCGCTGTTCTGTCCTTAAAACCGCTGCGCCTTAGTGTCTTACCTGAACGATAAGTTTGTTAACGCGGCGCATTAAAGGACATAAGCAAGCCGCCGTCCGCAGCGTATCTTCACCCCTGCGATTGCGGCGTTGTCCGTAAAGCCCGACAGCCCGAACGGAACTTACCGTTTGGGCTAAAGGACTTATGTTGTTATTAACCTTGTCTTTGTTTATGGTTTGCGTACTTGGAGCAAATGACCATAACCTTGCCGTGGCGTTTGATGACTTTGCATTTATCGCACATGGGCTTAACCGAAGATCTTACTTTCATGATAAACTCCTTTAATTTTTGTTTCTGTAGGTGATTCTGCCTTTCGTGATATCGTAAGGCGACATTTCAAGCTTTACGGTATCACCCTCGAGAATCTTGATATAGTGCATTCTGATTTTGCCCGAAATCGTGCAGGTAACAATATGTCCGTTGGACAGTTTTACCTTAAACATGGCATTGCGCAGGCACTCTACCACGGTTCCTTCGGCTTCGATATTATCGTCTTTCGGCATACATCCTCCAAAAATTATAATTTACACATTTTTCTGAGAGCGCTGTCGGTAAGGCTTGTCGGAAGAGCGACCTCTCTCACGATCTCCAGATGCTTGATGCGTTTTTGCTTAGGGTTGTCGAGTTTTCTGTATTTTCCGTCCGCGACAAGCACGAAACTGTCGCCAATTACGGCAATTACCGTGTAAATCCTGCCGGTATCGTGTCCTTTCAGACTTTTTACTACACAACCTTCTTTCAAAAATTTAATCCTTACCTTTTGAACCGCAATTATTATTATAACATAACTCATGCGGATTTGTAAACTATTTTTATAGGGTTAATATTTCTGGATCGCCGTTGGTGACCAAAACGGTATTTTCGTAATGCGCGCTTGGCTTTCCGTCGCTCGTCCTGCACGTCCAGCCGTCGCCGCCGTCAATGTAAACTTTGAATGTACCCATGTTTACCATAGGCTCAACCGCCAGAGTATAGCCGCTTTTCAGCATCACTCCCATGCCTGCCGCACCGAAGTTGGGAATATTCGGGTCCTCGTGGACGCGTCTGCCGATGCCGTGACCGGACATTGCCCTTACCACGGAGAAACCGTTTTGCTCCACATAAGCCTGTATGGCGTGGGACAAGTCGCCCAGTCTTCTTCCCGCTCGCGCGTGTTTGATTCCCTCGAAGAAACTTTCGCGCGTGACGTCTATAAGTCTTTGCTTTTCGTCGGAGATTTTACCTACCGCAAACGTCCTTGCCGCGTCGCCGTTGAAACCGCCGTAAGCGGCACCCACGTCGATGCTGACTATTTCACCCTCGCGAAGCTGCCGATCCGAAGGAATACCGTGAACCACGACGTCGTCTATCGAAATGCAAGCCGATGCGGGAAAACCGTAAAGATGTTTGAAATTGGGTGTGCCGCCGCTTTTGCGTATAAAGTCTTCGATAATCGTGTCAAGTTCTTTTGTGGTAACGCCCGGTTGCACGTATTTTTCTATCATCTTAAGCGTATCGCCCGTAATTTTGCACGCAACGCGCATTTTTACAAGGTCGGCTTCGCTTTTTACGGAAATCATATTATTTTTTCAAAGCCTCCGAAATTTCGGCGAAAACGTCTTCAATTTTTTGCATACCGTTGACGTTTATCAGCTTTTTCTGTTTATCGTAGTAGTCGATAAGCGGTTTTGTGGAAGCGGTATAAACCTTAAGACGATTGTTTACCGTTTCGGGCTTATCGTCGTCACGGTGCATAAGTGCGCCGCCGCATTTATCGCAATCGCCATCTTTTTTGGTGGAAATATGGTAGCTTTCTCCGCACTTGGAGCAGACGCGTCTGCCCGTAAGACGTTCGGAAAGAGCATTGAGATCCACATCGATGTTGATTACGGTGTCAATGTCGGTAATTTTATCAAGCGCCTCCGCCTGAGCGATGGTCCTGGGAAATCCGTCGAGAAGGAAGCCGTTTTTAGCGTCATCCTCACGAATTCTCAAGGCGACAATCTCCACCACCACTTCGTCGGGAACAAGCTGACCTTTGTCGATATAGGCTTTTGCCTTGATACCTACGGGAGTCTGCTCTTTAATATTTTTTCTTAAAATATCGCCCGTTGAAATATGAGGAATATTGTATTTTTCCGCAATTCTTACCGCCTGAGTGCCTTTACCGGCACCGGGAGCGCCCAATAAAATCAAATTCATATACGTTTCCTTTTTTTCCGACCGAAGCCGCCTTCCCGTATTCACCTTCAGATGAAATACGGAAACGCGGCCGATCGATAATTTTTATTTCAAGAATCCCTTGTAGTGTTTCATCATAAGCTGGCTTTGCAGCTGTTTATCGAACTCAAGCGCGACGGACACGACGATTAACATACCCGTTGCACTAAGCGCGTTGACAAGCGACGCGTCGGAAAGCACAAGCGAGAATATAAGCGACGGGACTATTGCGATGAAAGCAAGATAAATAGCGCCGAAAAGCGTGATTCTCTTGGAAATTCTGACGAGATATTCGTAGGTGGGTTTACCGGGTCTTATGCCGGGAATGAATCCGCCGTACTGCTGAATATTTCTTGCCACTTCTTCGGGATTAAACTGAATCTGAGCATAGAAGTAACAGAAGAAAAGAATCAGAAGTCCGACAAGCACGCTGTAAATGGGGGTACCCGTACCCAGCCATTTCATCCACCAAGCGTAGAACGCGCTTGTGGGCCAGAACATCTGAGCAATCAGCTGCGGGAAAGTAATTATTGCGGTTGCAAAAATGATGGGAAGCACGCCGCTGGCATTGACTCTGAGCGGAATATAAGTGCTTTGACCGCCGTACTGCTTTCTGCCCTTTATCTGTTTGGCGTACTGTACGGGAATCTTACGCTCGGCAAGGTCGACGAATACGATAAGACCGAACACGAGGATAACCATAAGCACGAAACCGAGAAGCTCCCAGATAGCGGTATCCACACCGTTGAAAGCGTCAGCGAATTTAGCGACGATAGCAAGACCCGCGCTGCTGAGAATACCTACGAAGATGAGAAGGGAAATACCGTTGCCCATTCCGTTTTCGGTAATAAGCTCGCCCAGCCAGAGAGTGAACATGGAGCCGGCAATAAGCATGACGGCGACAAAAATGCCCACCATCCAGGTCTTGGTAAGAAGACCCCTGAAAATTCCGGTTTCAAGGCCGCTCTGGTTTGCCCAGCTTATGGTAATCGCAACCGCCTGAGCTATTGCAAGTCCAAGAGTAACGAATCTTGTGATTTTGTTAATGGTTTTCCTGCCCTCGGCACCCTGCTTAGTAAGTCTTTCAAGCTTGGGGATTGCTACGGTAAGAAGTTGGATAATAATCGAAGCGTTAATGTAGGGGGAAATGCCTATTGCGAGAAACGCGCCGTTGACAAGCGCACCACCGGTAATGGATGACAACAGACTAAGCAGTGAGTCGTCCTGACTGACCGTGTTGGAAACTGCCGCGCTGATGCCGGGTACGGGAAGCCAGCAACCTATACGGTAGATAAAAAGCAATGCCAAGGTAATGAGCAGCTTTTTTCTGACTTCCTTATTCTTGAAAGCATTTACCAATGTCTGAAACATTATAACACCTCTACTTTGCCACCGATCTTTTCGATTTTCTCAACCGCAGATTTGGAAAACTTTTTAGCCTGAACGGTAAGCTTTTTGGTAAGCTCGCCGTCGGAAAGCACTTTAAGTCCGTAAGGCTCGATCTTGCTTAAAATACCTTTTTCCAAAAGCACTTCCGCATTAACGACCGCGCCGTCCTCAAAAGACTCGAGCTGACCGAGATTGACGATGGAATAAACTTTTTTCCAAGCGTTATCGAAGCCCGTTTTAGGCAGTCTGCGTGCAAGAGGCATCTGACCGCCTTCGAAACCGATACGGACGCCGCCGCCGCTTCTTGCCCACTGGCCCTTGCTTCCCTTGCCGCTGGTTTTGCCCAGTCCGCTGCCTATGCCGCGGCCGAGACGTCTAGGCTCCTTTTTGGAATTGGGAGCGGGACTCAATTCATGTATTTTCATAATTATGCCTCCACAGGTTCAACCTTAACCATGTGCTTTACGACGAAAATCATGCCGCGCACAGCCGCATTATCGTTGTGAACAGCGCTGGAGCCGATTTTCTTGAGTCCCAAAGCCTGGACGGTCTTTTTCTGCTTATCAAGGCAACCGATGGTGCTTTTGATAAGGGTAACCTTTATTTTTGCAGTTGTTTCGTTTTTCTTAGCCATAAGTCACCTACCCTAAAATTTCTTCTACGGTTTTGCCGCGGAGCGCCGCAACCTGCTCGGGGGTATGGAGGCTTTTAAGTCCTTCCAAAGTCGCCTTTACGCAGTTGATGGGATTGCGGGAGCCATACGCCTTGGTGGTGATGTTTTTGATGCCTGCAAGCTCGACGACCGCACGGACGGAGCTTCCCGCGATAACGCCGGTGCCTTCGGGCGCGGGTTTAAGCAAAACGCTGCCCTTGCCGAAAACTCCGATGGTTTCGTGCGGAATAGTATTGCCGTCCATAGCCACTTTTATAAGACTGCGACGAGCCAGAAGCTCCGCTTTCTTAATGGCCTCGGGTACTTCGGCAGCCTTTCCGGTACCGATACCCACGCTGCCCTTGCCGTCACCCACGACGACAAGCGCGGAAAAACGCATGTTTCTGCCGCCTTTTACAACCTTGGTAATACGGTTGACGGCGACGAGTTTGCTGGAAAAACCGTCATCCGGCTTAACTTCTTCACGTTCTCTTCTTGCCATGATAACCTCCTTAGAATTTAAGTCCGGCTTCTCTTGCGGCTTCCGCAAGCGCCTTTACGCGACCCGTATAGAGGTAACCGCCCCTGTCGAACACGACTGCGGTGATACCTTTTTCAAGGGCCTTTTTGGCTATATCCTTACCCACTACCTCCGACGCCTGAACCTTGGTAAGGCCTTCGACGTTAATACCTTTGGCAATGGTGGAAGAAGAAACCAACGTGTTGCCTTTTACGTCGTCGATAATCTGAGCGTAGATGTTTGAGGTCGAACGGTAAACGTTAAGACGGGGAACTTCCGCGGTGCCCGAAATTTTGTTGCGGACGCGAAGATGTCTTTTACTTCTTACGGCGTTTTTATTAACTTTGTTTATCATAATCTATCTACTCTCCTATTTACCTGCGGTCTTGCCCTCTTTCTTCACAAGAACCTCATCCGAATAATGGATGCCGTAATTGTGATAAGGCTCGACGGGGCGCTTAGACTTGATATTCGCCGCGACCTGACCGACGCGCTCCTTGCTGACGCCCGTAACCACGACGGTGTTTGCGTCGGGGCAAGTAAGCGTAATTCCCTCGGGAGCAACGTATTCCACGGGGTGGGACAATCCCAAACTCATGGTGAGTTTGTTGCCCGCCACCGACGCCTTGTAACCGACGCCCGCTATCACGAGAGTCTTGGTGAAAGGCGTAACGACGCCCGCAACCATGTCCGCGATAAGCACGCGGTAAAGACCGTGCATGGCCTTGGTTTCCTTTTCGTCGTTGCTTCTTGTAACTTTAACTTCGTTACCCTCGACGGTAACGCCGATGTTTTTGGAATCGATGTGACGGCTGAGTGCGCCCTTGGGCCCTTTGACCGAAACTACCTGATCCTTATATTCGACGGTAACGCCCGCGGGTATGTTAATGTGTAATCTACCTATTCTTGACATAGCAGCCTCCTCTTACCAGACGTAAGCGAGCACTTCGCCGCCGATCTTGTTGTTTCTTGCCGCTTTGTCCGTCATGACGCCTTTAGAGGTGGAAATAATAGCTATTCCCAGTCCGCCGAGAACTTTGGGCAACTTTTCATATCCGCAATAAACTCTTAAACCGGGCTTGCTGATACGCTTGAGGTTGTTGATGACCTTTTCGTTTTTAGCGCCGTATTTAAGGGTGATGACGATATTGCTTCCGCCTTCGCTTTCGGTAAGCTCCGCGCTTTTGACAAAGCCTTCCTCAACGAGTATGTCGGCAATAGCCTTTTTCATTTTAGAAGCGGGAACGGTTACGGTTTCGTGCTTTGCGGTCAAAGCGTTTCTGATTCTTGTCAATAAATCTGCGATAGGATCTGTAACTACCATAACGTCCTCCTTACCAGCTGGACTTTCTTACGCCGGGGATTTCGCCCTTGTAAGCCAGCTCTCTGAAACAAATACGGCAGATACCGTATTTACGAAGTACAGCATGCGGACGACCGCATATCGAGCAACGGGTGTATTCGCGGGTGGAATACTTTTGCGCTCTTTGCTGTTTGTTTATCATTGCTTTCTTTGCCATTTGAAATTATCTCCTTTTCCCTGTCAGTTCTTGAAAGGCATTCCAAGCTTGACAAGGAGTGCTTTGGCTTCGTCGTCGGATTTTGCGGTGGTGACGATGCAAACGTCGAAACCGCGTACCTTTTCAATAAGCTCGTACGATACTTCGGGGAAAATGATGTGCTCCTTGACGCCGAGAGCATAATTGCCGCGGCCGTCGAAGGATTTGCCCGAAATTCCGCGGAAGTCACGGACCCTGGGAAGCGCGATGGAAACGAGCCTGTCGAGGAATTCGTACATTCTTAAGCCCCTGAGCGTAACCTTTGCGCCCACTGCCTGACCTTCACGCAGTTTGAAGTTTGCAACGGACTTCTTCGCCTTGGTGACAAGTGCCTTCTGTCCGCAAATCGCCTCAAGCTCCTTAATGGCGGCGCTTACGCTTTTGGAGTTGTCTTTGATATCGCCCATACGCATATTGACGATTATTTTATCAAGAGCGGGGACTTCGTTTACGTTTTTATAGCCGCGCTCCTTCATGAGGGCGGGAACGATTTCCTCTTTATAGGATTTGAGCAAACGGTATCTGCCCGAATCGGTTGCGCCTGTTGCTGCAACCTGATTTTTCTTTTCTGCCATTGTTATCCTCCGTTACTTCTCGGAAGACTCTTCGGTCTTCTTCGCAGTCGTCTTTTTGGCCGTAGTCTTCTTTGCGGCCGTTTCGGTTTTTTCCGCTTTCTTGGTAGCGGGCTTCTTTTCCGCCGTTTCCGTCTTTTTGGCAGCGGTCTTTTTCGTAGTGGTCTTCTTTACGGCTTTTTCCTCGGCTGCAACTTCTACCGAAGCGGTATCTTCTGCAGCGGCTTTAGCGGTCTTCTTGGTCGATTTCTTTTCGGCCTTAGCCTTTATGTCGAGCGCCGCGCCGCACTTTTTGCAGACTCTGGTCTTTTTGCCATTGACTTCGGTGTTGCCTATTCTGGTCGCCTTATTGCAGGAAGGGCAAATAACCTGAACGTTGCTGGAATCGATGGTGCCGTTGGTCTTTTCTATACCGCCGGGAACCTGAGCCGAACGGGGTTTGTTGTGCTTGGTGATGATGTTGACGCCGTCCACGACAACCCTGTTGTTTTTGGGGTCGGCGCTTAAGACCTTGCCCGTTTTTCCTTTATCTTTGCCGGCGAGTACGAGTACGTTATCGCCTTTTTTAACGTGTAATGCCATTATTGATGCCCTCCGATTAAATTACTTCGGGTGCCAAGGATATGATTTTCATATAATCCTTGTCGCGAAGTTCTCTTGCGATAGGTCCGAAGATACGCGTGCCTCTGGGCTGCTTCTGGCTGTCGATGATGACCGCCGCGTTATCGTCGAATCTGATATGCGAGCCGTCCGGACGGTTGATGCCCTGATGCGTGCGTACAATGACCGCGCGCACGACGTCGCCTTTCTTAACCGCGCCGCCGGGGGTTGCGCTTTTTACGGAGGCAACTATGACGTCACCGATATTGCCGCTTTTACGGAACGAACCGCCAAGCACTCGGATGCACATAAGCTCCTTTGCTCCGCTGTTGTCCGCGGCTTTCAAATAAGACTGAGGTTGTATCATAATTACTTATCTCCTTACTTAGCCTTTTCGATAATCTCAACAAGTCTCCAGCACTTATCCTTGGAAAGGTGTCTGGTTTCGGCAATAAGAACGGTATCGCCTATGCCGCACTCGTTGTTCTCGTCATGAGCCTTGAGTTTTTTGGTCTTGTTGATTGTCTTTTTATAAAGCGGGTGCTTGGCTTTATCCTTGATGGCGACAACGATTGTCTTGTCCATCTTATCGGAAACGACCACGCCGACACGCTCTTTTCTGTTATTTCTTTCGATTGCTTCTGACATAATCGTCTCCTCCGTTAAGCTTTCTTAAGCTCGCGCTCGCGAAGAATGGTCTTGATTCTGGCGATATCGCGCTTGCAGTTTACCATCTGCATGGGATTGGCAAGCTGACCGGTAGCGTGCGAAAAGCGAAGATTGAAAAGCTCCTGTTTAAGCTCGCCGAGTTTAACGTTAAGCTCGTCGTCTTTCATTTCGTTGAATTTAGCTGCTTTCATTACGCTTTAACCTCCTCGTTCATGCTGTCGGGCGACACCATATCCGATTTTTTGGCAATCTTGCATTTGACGGGCAGTTTGTGCGACGCAAGACGAAGTGCCTCTTTCGCGACTGCCTCGGAAACGCCTGCCATTTCGAACATTACGCGTCCGGGCTTTACGACCGCAACCCAGTACTCGGGTGCGCCTTTACCGGAACCCATACGGGTCTCGGCGGGTTTTTTGGTGACCGGCTTGTGCGGGAAAATATCTATCCATACCTGGCCGCCGCGCTTGATGTAACGCGTCATGGCGATACGGGCTGCCTCTATCTGATTGGAGGTGATCCAGCCGGATTCCATAGCCACAAGGCCGTATTCGCCGTAAGCAATCGTTCCGCCGGAAATATCCCTGCCTTTCATTCTGCCGCGATGAACGCGACGTCTTTTTACTCTTTTAGGCATTAACATATTACTGCTCTCCTCCTTCGCTCTTTACTACGGGAAGGACTTCTCCTTTATACACCCAGACTTTTACGCCGATGATACCGAACGTGGTATGCGCTTCGGCAGTACCGTAATCGATGTCGGCACGCATCGTCTGAAGAGGTATAGACCCTTCATGGTAGCTTTCGGATCTTGCGATCTCGGCGCCGTCGAGACGGCCTGCAACCATAATCTTGACTCCCTTTGCACCGCTGCGCATAACGCGGCTCATGGCCTGCTTCATGGTGCGGCGGAAAGAACTTCTCTTCTCAAGCTGCTGAGCAACGCTTTCCGCGACCAGCAACGCGTCCATATCGGGTCTTTTGACTTCGAGAATGTTGATATGAATTGCGCCCGCTTTGACGATGGCGTTAAGCTCTTTCTTAAGCTGTTCCACACCCGCACCCTTGGTGCCGATAAGCATGCCGGGCTTGGAAGTGTGAATGTTGATTACGATTTTATCCTGAGCGCGCTCGATATGCACTTTGGAAATACCGTAAGTATAATACTTTTTCTTGATATATTCGCGGATTTTGTGGTCTTCGAGAATGAACTTTGAAAAGTCCTTCTTGTTTGCATACCACTGTGCGTCCCAACCTGCGATAACGCCCACTCTCAGTCCGTGCGGATTAACTTTCTGACCCATGATTACTTAACCTCCTTGACGGTGTCGAGAACGACCGTGATATGGCTGGTACGTTTGTTGATGCGGTAAGCCCTGCCTTTGGACACGGGCTGAACACGCTTCAGAATGGGACCGCCGTCGGCGTAAATCTCCGCCACGACGAGATCCGCTCTCGCAAGTCCGTTATTGTGCTCCGCATTTGCGGCGGCGGACTGAATAAGCTTATATACGATTTCGCCGGCTGCCTTGGGCGTAACCGCAAGGCTTGCAAGCGCGTCGTTGACCGATTTGCCGCGAACGGTGTCAAGCACCACTCTCACCTTGGAGGGAGAAATGCGGATGTATCTTGCATGCGCGCAAGGACGTTTATCCTTGGTTGCAGCCAGCTTTTCGGTTTTTTCTCTGATTCTTTTAGCCATAATCTACTCCTTACTTGCCCGAAGTGGACTTTTCGCCCGCGTGACCCTTAAATGTGCGCGTGGGTGCAAACTCGCCCAGCTTGTGACCGACCATTTCCTCGGTGCAGTATACGGGCACGTGCTTTCTTCCGTCGTGAACGGCTATCGTGCATCCGATAAACTCAGGGAATATCGTGGAAGAACGCGACCAGGTCTTGATGACCTTTTTGTCGTTGGTCTCCATCTGAGCCTTAACTCTTTCGAATAATTTTTCCTCTACATAGGGGCCTTTTTTGACGCTTCTACTCATAATTCACCTCTAATTTATGCGCTTAACGATAAAGCGATCGCTTGCCTTGTTATGCTTTCTGGTCTTGTAACCCAAGGTGGGTTTACCCCAAGGCGTAACCGGGCTGGGCATACCGACGGGGGATTTGCCCTCGCCGCCGCCGTGCGGGTGATCGTTCGGGTTCATGACGACGCCGCGGACGGTGGGTTTGATGCCCATGTGACGTTTTCTGCCTGCCTTACCGAGGGAAACAAGCTCGTGATCGAGGTTGCCTACCTGACCGATAGTGGCTTTGCAGGTAAGAAGCACCATTCTCATTTCGCCCGAAGGCATCTTAAGCGTGGCGTACTTGCCTTCTTTTGCCATAAGCTGAGCGCTTGCGCCCGCGGTACGGACCATCTGCCCGCCGTTGCCGGGCTGCATTTCCACGTTGTGAACAAGCGTACCTACGGGAATGGAACCCAAGGGAAGCGCGTTGCCCGCCTTGATATCCGCATTCTCGCCGCTTAATACGGTGTCGCCCACGTTAAGTCCCAAAGGCGCGAGAATGTATCTCTTTTCGCCGTCCGCATAGTGAAGAAGAGCGATGTAAGAAGTGCGGTTGGGGTCGTATTCGATGGTGGCGACTTTAGCGGGAATATTGTCCTTATTGCGCTTGAAGTCTATGATGCGGTATTTATTGCGGTTGCCGCCGCCGATGTGACGGACGGTGATTCTGCCGTAGTTATTGCGGCCGCCGGTCTTGTTTTTGGATACAAGCAACGATTTCTCGGGCTTATCGGTCGTGACCTCCGCAAAGCTGCTTACGGTCTTTTGTCTGGTGCCCGGAGTGATCGGTTTAAATCTTTTAACTGCCATTGTAATCTCTCCTATTCCTTACGCGAGGCTTTCGAAGAACTCGATCGCCTTGCTGTCGTTTGTCAGCTTGACGTAAGCCTTTTTGAATTTGGAGGTATATCCCTCCGTTCTGCCCTGTCTCTTGTATTTGCCGCGCACGTTGACGACGTTTACTTTGTCGACTTTGACGTCGAAAATCTGTTCCACAGCGGCTTTAATCTGAAGTTTGTCCGCACGGTCGTCCACCACGAAAACGTATTTCTTGGAAGGAATGCCGTCGTAGCTCTTCTCGGAAAGAAGCGGCTTTTTGATTATATCGTAAGCGTTCATGCCTTATATGCCTCCTCGATTTTCTTGACCGCCTCTTTGGTGATCACGAGTTTTTCGTTTGCCATAACGTCGTAAACATTGATGAGCGAGGTATTGATAGTGGTAACGGTAGGAATGTTGTTTGCCGCCCTTACGACCGCCTCGTCGGCGTCGGTAACGACCAGCAACACGCGCTTATCAATCTTAAGAGCGTCCAGCACTTTAACCATTTCCTTGGTCTTTGCTTCCGCCAGCTTGATTTCGTCGACTACCACGAATCCTTCGTCGGCAACCTTACCGGACAGAGCGCAGCACAGCGCGCCGCGCTTCATCTGCTTGTTAATCTTCTGCGAAAAGTCGCGGGGCTTGGGTGCAAACACAACTCCGCCGCCCGTCCACTGAGGAGCGCGGATAGAGCCCTGACGCGCACGGCCCGTACCCTTCTGTCTCCAGGGTTTGATGCCGCCGCCGCGGACTTCCGTCCTGGTAAGAGTGGATTTGGTACCCTGTCTTTTATTGTTCAGCTGAGCCACCACCACCTGATGAACGAGCGCCTCGTTGAATTCCACTCCGAACACGCTGTCGTTAAGCGTCATGGTGCCGGCTTCGGCGCCGGTCTGCTTATATACTTTAATGTTAGCCATAGTTTACCTCCGTTATTTCGTAGACTTAACGGCCTGTTTGACGGTAACGAGTCCGCCTTTGGGTCCGGGTACGGCGCCGCGTATCAAAAGAACGTTGCGCTCCGCGTCTACTTTTACGACGACGAGATTCTGAATGGTCACGTTTTCGTGTCCGTACTGTCCCGCCATGTGCAGACCTTTGATAACCTTACTGGGCGTGCTGTTTGCGCCTATCGAGCCCAACGAACGGTGCACGGGGCCGGTACCGTGGGTCATCTTCAATCTGTGCTGATTCCATCTCTTGATGACGCCGGAGAAGCCGTGACCCTTGGTGACGCCGGAAACGTCCACGATGTCGCCCGCGGCGAACATATCGCATTTGATTTCCGCGCCCACTTCGTAAGTGTCCGAATACTTGAACTCCTTAAGATATCTCTTAGGTTTTACGCCCGCCTTGTCGAACACGCCTTTCTGCGGTTTGTTGACAAGGTTTTCCTTTTTGTCCTCGAATGCCACTACGGTGGCTGCGTATCCGTCGCGTTCGACTGTCTTGTTTCTTATAACGGTCATGGGACCCGCCTCGACAACGGTGACGGGTATCATAAGACCCGTTTCGTCGAATACTTGAGTCATGCCGAGTTTTTTACCCAATATTGCTTTTTTCATAATCGTAATTTCCTCCGCGCGACTTATAACTTGATCTGGATGTCCACGCCCGCGGGAAGATCGAGTTTCATCAACGAATCAACCGTCTTCGACGAGGGGCTGTAAATATCGATCAATCTCTTGTGGGTGCGGATTTCGAACTGTTCTCTCGAATCCTTGTATTTGTGCACCGCACGCAAGATGGTGACTACCTCTTTCTCGGTGGGCAGCGGAATGGGTCCGCTTACTTTGGTGCCCGTTTTCTTTGCCGTCTCAACTATCCGCGCTGCCGACTGGTCGATAAGCTCGTGGTCGTAGGCTTTAAGTTTGATACGAATCTTTTGACTTGCCATTTTTACTCCTCCGTATAAAGCATTTGCAACAACTCGCTCGTGTGTGTCAAAACGTGAGCTTTTTTTCGGGCCCGTCAAAAAGGCCCTACACACGCGTTTTTTGCAACCGCACGGATTTAATCCGCACTTGTCGGCCCGAGTTATCGAATGCCTTAGCTAATTTGACATACGCAATCTCGGACGTCATCCCGTTGCTCACGAAATTACCGCACTTACAGTGCAGCCTTTTTATTATAAACGACGGCATGTCCGCTGTCAAGCGTTTTTATCGGTATTTTTAAATGTTTTTATCGATTTTAAGTCAATCTGACAGAACTTTAAATAAAAAAACGTTAAAATCCGTACGTCCGAAAACATACCCGCATTTTAATCTTAAAAAAAGACGGGAGCAAAATCATTAAAAGACTTTCCCTTTGTTTTTGCCGGTTTTAAAAGTAAAACCGCCCCCGACATTTTCGGGAAGCGGCTGTTTATTTACTTTTGAAGCAGCATTTTCACGACGTCCACCATCTGGTCGTTGTCAAGCTTTGAAATATACTCGGCAAGGCGGGATACATTGTCTTCTTCCGCTCCGTCTTTGACGACGCGCTTAAGATAAGGGTCGTAATAGGGTTTCCCCTCTTTTCTCATGCGGTCGGTCACTTCCTTTACTCTGTCGCGGTGGCAGGTAATCATGGAGCGGTATTTATTCTGCAGTCTTAAAGCGGTTTTCTTGTCGCCGCCCGCCATCTGAGCGATTACGGCGCGCACGGATTTGCCTTCCGCCTTACCCTTAAGCACCGTTTCGATAAGCTCGTCTATTTCCTTGTTTGAAAAAACGGTAAAACTTTCGCGGCGCAACGCAACGGTTTTTATGCCGAGCTGAGCGGAAAAAGCGGGCATCATCTCGAAAAGTTTAAGCTGAGAGTAATAATAATTGCGGATGCTGTTGACTGATTTTCCGCTGGCTTTTGCCATTTCGCCGAACGCGCCGCTTAGGCCCTTGCCTTTGCTTGCCGCGTCGTACACGAGAGAGAACAGTTGTTTGGTTTCGTTTATGCTCCAATTTTTGTCCATACTTTTACTCCTGGATTTTAATATAACGCAATTTTATCCAGAAATTAAATTTCTATACATATTCATACAAAACGTTATCTATTAATAAAATAAAATATGAATATCAATCTGCACATAAAAAGCGCATTCCCCGCGGTATATCTGATTAACGGCATTTTCGTCGAAAACGCAGACAAGCTTGTAATAAGACCCAACGAAGTAACTTACGTTACGGTTTTTCCGTTAAGCGCGGCGCTTTTACCGTACACAGTAAAACTCGCGGGCGGTAAAGCGCGTTGCAATGAAGAGCTTTGCAGCGTTTTTTCACTGACCCCCGATAATCTGTTGGTAAGGCTGAAGCCGAGATACAATTACGTATATTCTACGAAATCCGGCGACTTCCCGCGCGCAAACCGCGACGAAACCGTAACGTCTTTTTTCGATTGCATAATGAAAAAAGACATGGCTTCCGCAAGAAAATACCTTACCGAAAGTCTTTCCTCCTCCATAGACGACGCTTCGCTTGCTTCGTTTTTTAACGGTTACGAAGACATCGTCGCCAACGACGGATATGTATCGGCAGACCCCGACTGCTATTTTTTAATAGATAAGTCGGGTAAAAGCTCGCTTTTTTCCTTTTCCTTAAAGCACGGTCTTATCGACGACATTACGGAACGCGAGTAAAGATTTTTGCCTAATTTGAAATTATTGATTATAAGGGTTTTATAAGTTTTATTAATTCCTGTTTGATTTATAGGGCTGTTTACCAGAAACGCTCAGCGTCGGGGCGGAATCAATTTTTCTTTACGCAAGAAATTTTTTTGAACGCCGAGGGAGTAAGCCCCGTCCTTTTATGAAAAAGTTCGGTAAAATAAACGGGGTTGGAAAAGCCCGAAGCTATTGCCGCCGCCGTCACGCTTTGACCGTTCGAAAGTAGTTTTTTGGACATCTCTATGCGATAATTGTTGAGATATCTGATGGGACTTGTGCCGAAACTTTGCCGGAACGAATGCAAAAGCGTACTTTTATTG
The DNA here is from genome assembly GCA_900543755.1 of uncultured Eubacteriales bacterium. Lineage (GTDB taxonomy): Bacteria > Bacillota > Clostridia > Christensenellales > Pumilibacteraceae > UBA10677. The sequence continues at coordinate 497 of UQSP01000040.1, read as the reverse complement.
ACGTAAAACATTCTGCTTAAATCGCTTAAAGAAATATCTTCGTTGCAATGAGCCTCTAAATAAGTCTTTATTTTTTGCGGCAAAGCGGGCGTTTGCTCTCTTTCGACGGGGCCGCCGGCGCGGAACAACTCTATAAGCAGCAGTCTGAAATACGAAGTAGCCGCCTCCAGCCGACCGGGTTTAAGAGAATCCAGTTCCGCTTTGCATTTTTCGATAAGGCGGTAAATTTCCTTTGTTTTCTCCTTTTTCACCACCACAAATCCCGCATCGGATACGGCGTCGGGTGCACCCACTGCGGAAAACACCGCGTTTGTGGCGGAAAAGCAATAATACGTAAGCGGAGCTTCTTTAAGCGAATACTGCATGTGCCGTTTGCCCGCATTTACCGCAACGACGTCGCCCGCGCTTATTTCCAACTTTTTTTCACCCGCTTCGAACCAGCCCTTACCCTGTCTCTTATACACATCTGACGCTGCCGACGAACTCTAGGGTGTAGA
>UQSP01000039.1 GCA_900543755.1 uncultured Eubacteriales bacterium | reverse complement strand
AGATCTGCGCATGTCTCGTGGGCTCGGAGATGTGTATAAGAGACAGACATAATATTCTGTAATTAAAAACGATTGATTGTATATTTTAATTCTTGTAAAAATGCATTAACAAACTACTAGCATCTGATTGCGCTTTTAAAAACCGATATAAACAGTATTGACAAAAAAATACCTGTTGTTTATAATATACTCAACACGTTAAATTAATAAACAAAAACTGATTCGAAGGTAATTCGGGCATTTTTAATTTGTTGTCTGAAAAGTTGCATTTTAAGTTGGAGGGAAAATATCAATGACTAAAAAGGGAGAAAAGAGCAAAACCGTAAAGGCGCCCAAAGGGACTTGGGGAAAGATTCTGAAAACGGTTTTTTCATGCTGTCCTGTTTCTGCTCCTTTTTACGTTTTATGGACGCTTTCAGCGGTGGCGGCGTCGTTCGTTATGCTGTATGCGCTTGAAAATCTGGTTGAAGAGGTGTCGGCAGCGGCTGCAGGAACGGGCTCGACGCAGATTATGGTAAGGCTTATAGCAATTCTCGCGGTATGCGTGGCGTTAAAATCGGATTGGGCTGTAAATCGGCTGTTCCGCAATCGAATGTGTTACATGCTTAATAAAAAGTTTGCTCCGCGGATAATGGAAAAATATTCGCGGCTGGATTTTTACTGTTACGAAGACGAAGAAATGCGCAACGTGATGCACTTGGCGACAGATAATCCCATAATACTACCCGTGGACGCATTTTTTTCAGCCGTAAACGGGATGGGGGCGGTATTTTCCAATATTTCCGTTATCGCCTATTTTCTTACCGTGTCGGTTTGGATGGCGCTTATTTTCGGAGTTCTTGTCTGCGCCGTAATCGTTTTTGACGTTTTGGGTAACCGCGAAGTAATAAAAGCACAGTGGGAGCGCACGCCCGATTCGCGCCGTAAAACAGATATTTTCAATATGTTTTGCGATAAAAATTCAGTATTCGAGCTTAAAGCGGGTGGTGCGGATTATCTGGAAGAAAAGTATAAAACACTTTCTGAAAAGGAGTCCAAGCGAATTTTAGCCGGGTCGTTGCGCGGAATGAGATATAATGCAGTAAGTTTGGTTCTGCTTGCGTTGTGGGTTGCGGGGATGACTTTACTTTTTGTTTCCATGATGTCAAAAGGTGAAATGACTGCAGGAGTAGCGGTTACGGTGGTTATGTCGTTTCCCGTTACGCTTAACACCGCATGGGCGATTGCATCTAGATTCAAAAAAAGCTACCAGTCTTATGTTTCCGCGGGCTATGTGTACAGACTGATGAATTTCCCCGAACGTAAAGGAAACGGTTTGTCTTTAATCTCTTCCGTGCCCGAAGTGGAGTTCGATAACGTATGGTTTCGTTATCCCGGTACGGACAAATTTATATTAAAAGGACTAAGTTTCCGTCTGTCGGCAGGGACAAGCACTTCGCTTGTGGGCGAAAACGGTTCAGGCAAAAGCACGTCCGTAAAACTATTGTTAAGACTTTACCGTCCTACTTCGGGGAGGATACTGTTAAACGGTAAAGACATTTGGGAATATCGGGAAGAAGATTATTATAAAACGGTAGGGGCGGTGTTTCAGGACTTTGCCAGGTATGAACTGCCTTTCGACGAAAATATCGCGCTGTGCTTAAATCCCGATTTGACAAGCGTAAAGGAAACGTCGTTTTATAAAAGTACTGTTGCGGCGGCGGGAAGCGAAAAGGCATTTATCGGCAAAAGACTTCAAGGCGGCAAAGATCTTTCCGGCGGAGAGTGGCAAAAGCTTGCAATTTTACGGCTTTTGTACCGTTCGCCTTCGATGATGATTCTGGACGAGCCTACTGCAAGCCTTGACGCGCGGGCGGAAAATGAAATATATTCCGCTTTTGAAAGGCTTGTACAGAAAAAAACCGCGCTTTTCATCTCGCACCGTATGGCGCTTTCGCGCATTGCAGACAACGTCCTGGTGCTTGTCGACGGTAAAGTAGCGGAAAGCGGGAAGCACGACTTACTTATAAAAAAGGAGGGATATTATGCCCGGCTGTTCGAAAAGCAAGCGGAATGGTATAGGGACAATCTTTAGATTCCTCCGCGATTTTATGAGCGCCGCGCCATTTACTGCGATTTTGACGCTGGTGTTAAATCTCGCAATCGCCCTTGTTCCCGCAGCAGTGTCGCTGTTCACGGGACTTATAACCCAGCGTATAAACGCCGGTACGGGTGTGGGTTTTGCAACGGGAGTTGCCGGGCTCATGATAATGCTTGCGCTTAATCAGGGACTCTTTTATTTAACCGACCCTTTGCACGCGCTTTTAATTGAAAGGGCGCAAAACCGCATGAACGCTTTATTCTTGAAAAAAATCAAGGCGATAGAACTTATCGAATTTGAAAAAACCGATAAACTGGACCGTATTTTCCGTTTAAGAAAATGGCTTAACGAATATAAGCTTGTGGATTTTTTCTTCAGCCTTCGTTTTCAGATAATAAATTTTATATCGCTTGTTTCTTTGATAATAACTTTGGTAGCTTTTACTCCTTGGCTGGCGGTAATCGGCATATTAAGCGCGTTGCCGTCGCTGCTGGTCCGTCTGGTTGAAGGAAAGAAATATTTCAAAATGCAGCTTGAAACGGAAAATCTGGAGCGTAACCGAGCCTATTTTTGGTCGTTGTTCCGAACGGGTTCCACCGCAAAGGAAATATTGACTTACGGCGCAGGCGGTTACTTTTTATCCAATTGCAAAAAAACCGATCTTGAAATGACGACGAAAATGTATAAGTTCGCTCATTTTCACTCTTTACTCCTTCTGGCGGCGACTGTATTTGCGGCTGCAGGGTATGCGGCGGGACTGGGACTTGCCGCTTATATGGCGGGAGCGGGAACACTGGCGGTTTCGGGATTTTCGGCAAGCGTATCCGCTTTTTTGTCAATACAGAATTCGGTATTCAATATGTCTGCGGAAGCGGGATATCTTCGTGAAACCTCGTCGTGCATTTTCGAATATTATTGGTTTTTGGATATTAAGGCTGAAAATGAAAAGTCTCTTAATCAACTGAGGTTTGAAAAATTAGAGGTAAAAAACGTCTGTTTTGCCTACCCTGAAGGGAAGGAGGTACTCAAAAACGTCAGTTTTTCGCTTTATAAAGGTAAACACATCGCCATAGTAGGCGAAAACGGAAGCGGCAAAACGACGCTCGTTAAACTTATTTCAGGGGTTTATATGCCTTCAAAAGGCGAAATTCTGATTAACGGCATTAAAGTTGACCCTCAAATCGCGGTGGACTTTCGCGGCTTGTTTACGTTGATGAATCAGAATTACATAAAATATAAAGGCGACGTAAAGGAAAATATTTTTTTATCCGCACCCCATTTAAGAGAAGATAAAGAGAAAATGCAGGATTTGCTTTCTTCAAGCGCGCTGTCCGAAGACGGACTTACGCTTGACTTAACGCTTGGCAGAGAATATGACGGAGCCGAACTGTCTGAGGGACAGTGGCAGCAGCTGGCGTTTTTACGAGCGTTATTTAAAAGATACGAAATAATACTTTTGGATGAACCTACAAGCGCAATAGATTCCGAAAACGAGCATAAGCTGCTTGCAGGGTTTGTAAAAGCAATGCAGGATAAAAGCGCGGTAATAGTAACGCATCGTCTTTCGCTTTGCAGGTTTGCCGACGAAATTCTGTTTCTGGACGGCGGCAGGATAGTAGAGCGCGGTTCACATGACGAGCTTATGGAAAAGGGCGGCAAATATTGCAGAATGTACGAAATGCAAAGCAAGTGGTATAAGTAAACGGCTTTGTTTTCGTATGTTTTGATTAGACATAAAACTTACCTTTTTTAACATGAAAATTTATGTCGCGATTTCGCGTCGACGTTCTTGTAAAAAATTTAATAGTTTTTTGCCGCCAAAAAATATTATTTAATAAAAAAACCTATCTTTGAAATGCACCTCCTAAAGTTTTGTCTAACTTTTGGGGTGCATTTCACGGTTCTCTTTACCGTGCGGATTTTTTTGCAAATTTTAAAGCAGGTCTACAAAAAAATTTATTGTGCAGCAAATTATATGCATTAATTAAGTAATAAACTTAAGCCTTATTTGCCGTCCTTGACTTTCGATAATCCGTTTGATATAATCATTCAAGGTAAGCGTGAATGTAAAATTGTCAATTAACAAATCGCGTCTGAAACATTTATATAATACGTTCGGGAGGAAAAAATCTTGGACACTACCTTAATGACGGTAATAGGTTTTTCGATAATATTCTTGGCTACTGCTTTAGGCAGTGCGACGGTATGGTTTTTTAAAGGCGAAGTGTCCGAAAAAGTCAATACCGCTTTTCTCGGATTCGCGTCGGGAATCATGATAGCGGCGTCCGTGTGGTCGCTTATCATTCCGTCTATAGAGGGCGCAAGCGATTGGGGTAAATGGAGTTTTGTCCCTGCGGTTGCGGGTTTTCTGGCGGGCGGATTGTTTTTGGTTCTGATTGATAAAATCGTACCTCATTTTCACTGCGGAACGTGCGAAGACGAAGGCCCGAAATCATCATTGAATAAATCCGCAAAAATGTTTCTTGCAGTAACCATACACAATATTCCCGAAGGACTTGCCGTGGGCTTTGTTTTCGGCGCCGCGGCGGCAGTGGGCGAATATGCGGCTTTTGTGTCCGCGCTTGCGCTAGCAGTGGGAATGGCTATACAGAATTTTCCCGAAGGGACGGCGGTTTCGCTTCCGTTGAAAAAAGAAACGGGCAGCAGGGGCAAGGCCTTTCTGTTCGGCGCGGCAAGCGGCGCGGTGGAGCCTGTTTTCGCGGTTGTGGGTTATTTCGCGGCAGCGGCATTAACGTCTTTTCAGCCGTGGCTTTTATCGTTTGCCGCAGGCGCTATGATTTTCGTGGTGGCTGAAGACCTTATTCCCGAATCTCATCTTGCTTCGCATCCGCATCTCGGGACATGGGGCGTCATGATAGGTTTTGCCGTAATGATGGTGCTTGACGTGGCTTTGGGATAAAAAATTTTTTTGCATTTGCAATTAAAATTTTAAAATCCGTTGCAATTAAAATGCCATGATGCTATAATATAGGTTAATATAATATAGATAAAAATTATAGTTTCTTGGCATATTTTTAAGATTATTTTAAGTTTGCAGTTATCTGGGGGTGAAAAGATTGTTAACGAATAATGTTACAGAGGCAATCAAAGCATTAACGGAAAAACCCGTAAAAAGCACAAGTTTTCAGCGGGTGGAAATTTTTGCTTCGTTAAAAGACGCTTATAGGAGTTTATCTCAGCCCGAACGTTTCGGAAAAATAATGTTTGATTTTTTGTCGCGTGTGGACGTCCCGATTAAAGCGAACGATGTTATCGCAGGCAGATACACAGACAAAGAATTGACGGAAGAAGAGGAGCTGTTTTTCCAAAATTTTATTCATGACCCCTCAAACGTGTACCGTACCGCGGTTTTTGAAACGGGTCACTGCACGCTGGACTGGGAAGACCTTATAAATTCGGGACTTACGGGCCTAAAAAAGCGAGCTGAAGAAAGCCTTGAAAAGCAGACTCAAGAGGACAAAAAAGCGTTTCTGCGCGGAGCAATCCTTTTTTGCGACGCATTGATTAACTTTATTTCGAGATATGCCGAAAGCGCCGAAAATTCAGGGAAAACCGAGCTTGCCTCCGTTTTGCGTTCGCTTACTCAAAGCGCGCCCCAAAGTTTCAGGGCGGCGGTTCAGCTTTTATGGATAGTGGCGTTTATAGACTGCGCGTATATTACCGAAAATCCGACTTTAAGCCTGGGAAGACTTGACCGTTATCTTTACCCTTTGTACAAAAAAGATATCGAAAGCGGGGAGATTACGCGCGACGATGCGAAGGAAATATTAACGGATTACTATTGCAAGCATAATCTCATAATGGGCAGGGGAGAACATCAGCTGGGCGATGAGGCGACAACCACGGGCTTTTCGCGCATACTCAATTTCGACGCGCCTCAATATCTTGCGATTGCGGGCACCGACGAATACGGCAAGCCCGCCGTCAACGAGCTGACTTTGCTTATGGCGGAATGTATCGAGCCGCGCTTTAAAAACCCCGTTTTCGTTGTGCGCTATTATGAGGGCATGGCGGACGATTATCCCGAGCTTTGGTCCGTTATCTGCAAAAAAGCGCTTCAAAGTTCGTCGCTGATGATATACAACGACAACGATGTGATTTCCGCGTTTTCCGCCATGGGCGTAGATATAGCGGACGCGCGCAATTACGAACATTTCGGCTGTAACTGGGCGGGACTGGGCAAGGATTCCTGCTGGATGTTGTCGTCGCCTCATTCAAGTCATTTTTGCCCCGAAATGACGGAGGATGAACGCGAAAAACTGGAAGTGCATTATATGCGGACAAATTCTTCGGGCGGCTGGGTGGAAGACTTTACAAAAGCATTTAAAACCGTAACGCAGGAAAAAGAAAGTTTCGATATTGATGACCTTTATTCGGCATTCTTTAAGCGCGTAAGAGAATTTGTCAGAATTAAGCTTGACCGTATAAGGCTTGAATTAATCGTGAGAAATCGCCATCCGTCTAAAATTCTCACTTTCGGAGATTGTTTCAGAATTCAGCCTGTGCTGACGGCAACGGCAAACAACGCGTCCGCCGCCAAATACCATTTTGAAATTCAGTCGTTTATGTGTTTTGCAAGCGTTGTCGACTGCTTTACGGCGGTAGACGTTCTCGTTTTGCGCGACAAAAAAATAACCGCCGAAACATTGCTTAAAGCCTTGGAGGCGAATTTTGTCGGTTACGACGATGTTCTCGCTATGTGCAGAAATGCCGAGAAGTTCGGCAGCGACGGCGACTTAAGCAACCGTCATGCGGAAAGATTGGCAAACGAATATCTCAAAATTCTGCGTGACGAAAGCAAACCTTATGCGGAAAAATACGGAATAATTCTCATGCCGTCCATTCAAAGCGATACGCATAATATTAAAATGGGCGAGTGTTTCGGCGCAAGCGCAGACGGAAGACTCAGCGGGCAGCCTTTCTCACAGAATTCTCGCCCGCAGTTCGGCTCTTGTTCGAAAGGACTTACCGGAATGCTCGGCTCGCTTTTGCATCTGCCTTTCCGCGGTTTTGCATCAGGTTCGCTTAATCTGGACGTTCAGCCCGCGATGTTTGCCGGGGAAAAAGGCGAAAAACTTTTTGAAAACATTCTGAAAACTTATTTCGATAACGGCGGACTTCACGTCCAGGTGTCTTGCCAGGACGTTAACGAGCTTATCGACGCACAAATTCACCCCGAAAATCACCGTGACCTTACGGTGCGCGTTACGGGTTACAGCGGAATTTTCGTCGACATGACGAAAGCCGTACAAGATTACGTTATAGCGAGGATGAAAAATTGAAACAAACAGATTTCGGCGGATTAAGAGTAAGCGAAGTGTGTCTCGGCGCCATGAATTTCGGCACTTCGACTGACGAAAAAAATTCTTTTGAGGTGCTTGACGCATTTGTCGAGGGTGGCGGAAATTTTATAGATACGTCCAATAATTACGCTCATTGGCTGGGCACGGGCGACGAAAGCGAAACCACTTTAGGTAAGTGGCTTCGTTTGCGCGGAAACAGGGATAAACTGATTATCGCCACAAAAGTCGGATTCGACCGCCACGGCAAAGGGCAGGGGCTTAAAAAAGAGCAAATCGAATATTGGATAGACGAAAGCCTCAGGAAACTGAACACAGATTACGTCGACGTCTATTACGCGCACACCGACGATCCGACTACGCCGCTTGAAGAAACCATGGAAGCGTTCGATTCGCTTGTAAAAAAGGGCAAGGTGCGCGTGATTGCCGCAAGCAATTACGACGTCTGGCGTTTTATGGACGCCAATCTTGTCGCAAAAGAGCGCGGTTTCGTAAGCTTTCAGGCAATGCAGCAAAGGTTTTCTTATTTGCAGTCTTCGGCTGCGTGTCCGCCTAAATATAAGTATAACGAGTTCACTTCGCGCGAAAGATTACGTTTTCTTTGCGACCGTAAATTGCCGCTTGTCGCGTATTCGTGTCTTGCGGGCGGCGGATATGCGGATAAATCGCGATTTGCCCCCGATTACGTTCTGGGTAGCCGTTACGATACTTTAACCGAGATGGCTGCGGATAAGGGTGTATCGGCAAACGCATTGGTTGTCGCATGGATGGTAAATCTTTACCGAGTCAAAGATTATCCTACGGTCATACCGCTTTTTGCGTCGTCTAACGCACGGCATTTTACGGAAAATCTCAACGGCTGCGAAATAGAATTAACCGACGAAGAAATGGAAACGCTTACTAAAGCTTAAGCTCTTTCGGATTGTGAAAAATGAAAGTTCCTTTGATATTCGACATCGTAAGAGGTTCGACAGTAGACGGCCCGGGAATAAGGACTACAGTATTTTTCAAGGGTTGCAACCTTGACTGCGCGTGGTGCCATAACCCCGAAGGCAAGTCGCCGTTTCCTCAGCTTGCTTTTTTTGGGGAAAAATGTTCGGGGTGCGGCGCCTGCGCCAGGGTATGCCCTAAGGGAAACAACGAATGTCTTTTGTGCGGCGCTTGCGTATCGGTATGTAAAACGGGCGCAAGAAAAATATACGGCAAAAGTTTGTCTATGGACGAAATTTTCGATGAAATAAAAAAGGACAAGCTTTTTTACGACGCTTGCGGGGGCGGAGTAACATTTTCGGGCGGCGAGTGTATGCTGTATCCCGAATTTTTGGCTGGCGTTGCAAAAATGTGCCGAAACGCTAATATATCCGTTGCCATAGATACTGCAGGTTGCGTCCCCTATGAATATTTCGAAGCGGTAATACCGTATGCCGACGTGTTTTTGTACGACATAAAATGTATATCTGCCGACCGCCACAAAAAGTTTACGGGAAAAGACAACGGTATTATACTTAAAAACTTTGAAAAGTTAATCAAAACCGATAAGCGTGTAATCGTTCGCGTACCCGTTATAGACGGATTTAATTCGGACGACGGTGAAATGAAAAAGATAAGGGATTATCTTGCCGATAAGAACGTTGAAACCGAGTATTTGAAATATCACTCCATGGGCGAATCGAAAAAAACGGCTTTATCGTATTTTAACGTGAAGCGGCAGTGTTTATGAAGACAGTCAAATTTATAAATGTTTATTACAATCCGCATGACAAAATCAATCGGATTGACGAAAAAATCGCAGGAGAAAAAATTTATGGAGGAGAAAAAATTTATGGATAAGTGGAGCGCCGAAAAAGCCAATGACTGGAGCAAAAAACAAGGTTGGTTAAGGGGGTTCAATTACCGTCCCGCCGATTGCCGTAACAGTGTGGAAATTTTTCAGGAATACGGATTTACAGACCATTTGCCCTTAATGGAGTCGGAGTTTGCTCTTGCCGCAAGCATAGGGTTTAACACTATGCGGCTTATCAATTCGTGTGAGGTGTGGCGCGACCAGCACGACGGATATATGGCGCGTCTTGAAAAGATAATAGAGCTTGCTTATAAAAGCGGTATAAAAACCATGTTGTCTTTCGGCAACGACTGTTGCCCGCCTAAATCGCTTTTTGTACCCGTAGTCTACGGCCCGCAGCCGCTTGACTTAGGGTATCACGGCGGCGTAAAAAATACTCCGCATAAAAGTTACGGCGAAACGGGGTATAACCCCTTTGTAGACGAACCCGACGGACGCAGGAATCTTATCGCCATGACAAAGGAAATAGTTAAACGCTATGCCGACGACGAAAGAGTGGTCGTTCTGGATATTTTTAACGAACCGGGAAACGGCAGGCGCGGCTCCATGAGTCTTGACGCCATGCGGGAGATGTTCGCCGCGGCAAGGAATGAAAACCCAATACAGCCGCTTACCGCGGGGATATGGAGTTACGACATCGATTTTGAAAAAGGCGAGCTGTATTTTACGGGAAATTGCGGGGAAATACAGCAAGCGGCGCTTGACTTAAGCGACGTAATAAGTTACCATGATTACGGCATATTTACAAGGTCGGCTGCGCTTATCAAAGTGCTTAAAAACAAATACAACCGTCCGCTTTTCAATACCGAATGGCTTAACAGGATTCAGAACAACAGCATTTTCGATCAATATCCGCTTATGATGGCGGAAAAAGTCAACTGTTATTGCTGGGGTCTTGTCGCAGGAAAAAGCCAGACGTTCGAGCCGTGGGAGTCCATGTGGCAGAGCGTGGAAAACGGAACCGCTCCTAAGGAGTGGGATTTGACTAAATGGATGCACGACCTTTTCCGCATAAGTCACCGTCCTTACGACCCTGAAGAAATCGAGCTTATAAAGCGCATAAACGTCTTTGCCGACGCTGTATATAAGCCGTAACTCAAGTAAAATAAGCGGTAAATAAGCGTTTTAAACTAACAATGCCGATTTTGTTTGCCCATGTCGTAAAACCGAAATGCTGAAAATATGATTTTTAATTTTTCTAATCGTTTTATTTAAGACTCTTGCATTGTTTATGTCTTTCGGTAGCAAAAAAAAACATGAAAGCATCAGGGCATAACATATTTTTAAGATTAATTTTGTTGCTTATCGCTTTAACGGCAGGTCTTGTTTTATCAGCCGCGGTGTATGCAGAAAACAGTGACGGGCGTATTGCGACTAATAAGATTAATGCGGCAAATTACGCTTATGCGCAAGAAGCGGACGTTACAAGCAAAGAAGGCGACGTTGCCGTAAGTGAAGAAAATTTTCCCGATTCGGTTTTCAGGAACTGGATATTAAACTCTGCCAATCTCGGCGGAGCGGGCGCAGACGGCGTACTTACCCGGGAGGAAATCAGCGCAATAACTTCAGTTTATATTCTGCCTTCCGACGGGTTAAGAATAAAAAGTTTGGAGGGAATCAGCTGTTTTACCGCAATTACCCAACTTATAGTGCCCAATCATGAAATTGTGTCTTTAGACCTTACCGATAACACCGAATTAAATTATATAAACTGTTCCTATAACCGTTTGACGCTTCTTAAAGTTTACGGATTAAGTAAAGCAGAAACCTTATTCTGCGAATTTAATTATCTTTCGGAGCTGGATCTTACGGGGCTTACGGAATTAACCACATTGTACAGCAGACACAACTTGCTTAAAAGTCTTGATTTAAGCACAAATAAAAAGCTTAAGTTTATCGAAACGTTTGACAATCTGATTACGGATATTGACGTTACCGGGCTCAGCGAGCTTGAATTTTTGCATATCGACCATAATAAGCTTACCAAACTGGACATGAGTAAAAACCTTAATCTTAAAGGCAGCGGCTTTGTGGTGCGTAACAACGACGTAAGAGAAATTATTTTGCCTGTAATTGACGGGTTTACGGTTTATTACGACGATTTTGCCGAACAGGAGCCCATTGCCGGTTATGAAAATATGGAATGGTATGCCGACGAGCTTTACACTCAGCCTATAACTTCAGACGTTACTGCGCAAGGTCAGACTCTTTACGGCAAAAGGGTACCCAACAAATATACCGTAAATTTTGAGGGAAACGGCGGCAGCGGACTTCCTTCGTCTGTAGTTACTTATTACGACCTGGAAACTGCCTTGCCAGACAATATTCCCGTTAAAAAAGGTTATACCTTCATCGGGTGGGGGACTGACGCTTACAATCCTTCTGAAATTTATTCCGCGGGCGAAAGCGTAATCAACCTTGCGGGTAAAAAATACAACGGCGACAAAGTAACGCTTTACGCGCAGTGGGAAGCCGTTTCCTATAACCTGAAATTCGATTCAAACGCTTCGGACGCATCGGGCGAAATGGAACAGATTACCTTAAAATACGGGCAATCGATGCCTCTTCCCGAAAACTTATTCGCGCGTCCTAAATACGATTTTATCGGTTGGGCTTATACTTCCGACGGAAAAGTCGCTTTTACCGACCGACAGGCAGTGCTTAATCTTGCTTTTGCCGAGGGCGAAACCGTAATTCTTTACGCCGTTTGGGAGCTTACGGCCGAGGAAATAGCAAAACCTTACGTCCTGCAAATTCAAAATATATTTGAAGAATATTCTTCGGTGCAATACGTTGCCGAAGACTGGGACAAACTGTTTTCTTCTTATAATTCATCATTGCAAAAGTTAAAAGAAGCAGGTAAAAACGAACAGAAAATGCGGGCGGAAGTAGAAACTTGCCGTCAGGCGCTTAAAAACGTTCCTACACTTGAGGACAGAGTGGACGAAATTGTTTCGGGGTGGAGAAACGAATTTTCGTCAAGGCTCAGCGGCGTTTATAACCCTCCGTTATCTTTAGGTTCGGGTAAACTTGCTTTAGCCGCAGCAATTGAAGCGGCTGAAAAAGCCGAATTGAATAAACTTAAGGGCTATTCGACGCTTACGGATTCAACATGCAAAGAACAGACGGCAGCGCTTGCAGGCAGCGAGCTTTCTTCGGATTTAGCGCGAATTAATGTTTTTTTTAAGCGCGTCCGATTGGATTGTCCGCGCGGAGGATGCCTGTTTATTACCCAAAAACGAAATTAAATCTTCAGCCTGGTCTTTATTCGATTCAATAACCAAAGATTACGATACGTTGACCGCGGAGCAAAAAGCTTACGTATCGGAAGAGGTATTGAGTACACTTGATAAAAATTCTGCCTTTGCAAAAGCCAAAGAATATGCCGTAAGTCTTATAAAGCAATATCATTCTCAATTCGATATGGAAAATTATTACAGTGCGCAGTGGAAAGAAATTTCGTCCGCGTTAAGCGTAAGCATATCCGGTATCGAAAACGCTTTTACCGAAGAAGAAATCGGTTTTTCTGTAACGGAAGGTAAAAATAACATGGACAGCGTGCTTACAAAATCGGAATACGATGCCGCTCAGACCGTGCCGGAAGAACCCGATGAGAATCCTGACGAAACCCCCGACGAAACTCCTTCGGACACGGAAGAAACTCCCCAAAAACCCGAAAACAACGGAGTTCAAACTTTGGTTATTGTGTTATCGGTAATTGCGGCTGTTGCCGTTATAGGCGCTGTTGTGTTTTTTATCGTGAGAAAAAGACGCCGCAAACAGTAATGCCGCATTGTTTAAATATCGTCCCGGTGCGGAAATTCGGTTTTTGATATTTGACCTTTATAAACTTTTAAAATTCTGATAAACAATTTGCTTTACGCATTTTAATTTAACTACAAACAAAGGTGACGGATATGGGCATCATTTCAAACAAAAGATACGGATCGGAGCGGGCTTTATACGGCATTGAAAACACGGTTGTCGAAAATTGCCGCTTCGAAGGAGAAGAGGACGGCGAATCGGCTTTGAAAGAAAGCCGCGCAATAACGGTTAAAAACTGTTTTTTCGATTTGAGATATCCGTTATGGCACGGCGAAGGTCTGAAATTGGAAAATTGCGAAATGACCGAAAACTGCCGCGCGGCTCTTTGGTACGACAAGGACGCGATAATTTCCGACAGTAAGCTTAACGGCATAAAAGCACTGAGGGAGTGTAAAAACGTCAGTATCAAAAACTGCGAAATACACTCGCCCGAGTTCGGCTGGAAAAGCTCCGGACTCGGACTGAAAGACGTTACTCTCGATTCGGAATACGCCTTTTTGGAAAGCCGTAACGTTTTTATGGATAAGTTGAACTTCAACGGTAAATATTCTTTTCAGTACGTAAAAAACGTTATAATCAAAAATTTGTTCTAAACACCAAGGACGCGTTCTGGCACGCAAAAAACGTCACGGCGGAAAATTGCGTGCTGGACGGCGAGTACATCGGCTGGTATTCGGAAGGACTGACTCTGTTGCGTTGCCACATCAAGGGAACGCAACCTTTCTGCTACTGCAAAAACCTGAAGCTTGTGGATTGCACCATGGAAAACTGTGACCTTGCGTTTGAATACAGCGATGTGGACGCGGAAGTAAAAGGAGTCATAACGTCCGTAAAAAATCCGCGAAAAGGCAGAATAATCGCCGACGAAATAGGGGAAATCATACATACGTCCGATTCAAAATACACAACGCGCGCAAAAATCTCAATAAGAAAAAAATAAATAACGGAAAGCACTTAAAAATCCTATTCAAACATTTTGACTGCTGAAAAGACGGCACGAAGCATTTTCCGTGTTGATTTTTTTCGCAGTCTTAAATCGGTTTTTTCCGAATTTATCTTTTTGCGTTTGACAAAACGTTTTTTCCGATATAACATAATCAAGTAGGTATTTGTTATGAAAGAAAACGATAAAAAATTTTTTGATTACGTATCGGAAAGAAAAACGATATGCGCTGGTTCGGAAATTCATGCTTTGATGCACGGATTTGCCGCACGTGCGCAAAAGTTAACCCGTAAAATAAACGCGGGCAACAATTCGCCCTTAAAGACGGTAAAACTCTTTTCAAAGCTGACGGGCCGTAAAGTCGACAGCTCGTTCAGGCTTTTTCCGCCTTTTTATACCGATTGCGGCAAAAACATAACTGTCGGCAAAAACGTTTTCATAAATTCGGCATGCTGTTTTCAGGACCAGGGCGGCCTGGAGATAGGCGACAACGTGCTTATAGGACATCAGGTTGTCATAGCCACTCTCAATCACCTTGCGGACCCGTTGCGCCGTGCGGATATGACGCCTAAACCCGTGAAAATAGGCAATAACGTCTGGATAGGTTCCCATGCGACCATATTGCCGGGAGTAACCGTTGGCGACAACAGCATAATAGCGGCGGGCGCTGTGGTAACAAAGGACGTGCCTGCAAATACCGTTGCGGCGGGAGTGCCGGCTAAAGTCATAAAAAAAATCGAAGGAGACAATAGCAATGAGTAAAAAGGTTTTCATAGTATCGTCCTCTCCAAGAAAAAACGGGAATTCCGATATTCTTGCGGAGTCTTTTTATAAGGGCGTAATTGACGGCGGTAACGAAGCGGTGAAAATCAATCTTCGTGAAAATAATCTTAAATTCTGCACGGGCTGTATGTGCTGCGCGGACGGAAAAAGGTGCGTAATCGATGATTTTATGAACGGGCTTTACGATACGGTTCAAAACTCGGACGTTCTTGTGTTTGCGACGCCCGTTTATTACTACAGCGTAAGCGGACAGCTTAAAACTTTTATGGACAGGCTTAATCCTTTATACGCGCGCAAAAACAGGTTCGGAAAAGTTTATTTGCTTGCCGCCTCCGCCGAGGACGACAAAAGCGCTATGGAAGGCGCGATAACAGCCGTCAAAGGTTGGACGGATTGTTTCGAGGGAGTTTCCGTCGCGGGCGTTGTTTACGGCACGGGCGTGGAAAAAGCAGGCGACATAAAAGGAAAAGACGCAGTTTTTGAAGCCTACGAAATGGGTAAAAGCGTTTAATATAATTTTTTATAATTAAGGAGGATTCTGTTTTTATGTTGGGAGATTTTACGTATAGTAACCCTACAAGATTGTATTTCGGCAAGGATGCGCTTAACGGGCTTGATAAAGAACTTCCCAAATACGGGAAAAACGTTCTTCTCGTTTACGGCGGCGGCTCGATAAAGAAAAACGGCATTTACGATAAAGTCGTGAAATTGCTTAAGAAAAACGGCAAAGAGATTTTTGAGGACGCAGGAGTCATGCCCAATCCCACCGTGGAAAAACTGTACGAGGGTATAGAGCGCGCAAAAAAAGCAAAAGCCGACCTTATTCTTGCCGTGGGCGGCGGCTCGGTATGCGATTATGCAAAAGCCGTTTCGGTTTCGGTTTATTGCAAGGAAGATGCGTGGGATAAATATTTTATAAGATTCGAAGACGTTGACAACGAAATTATACCCGTCGGGTGCGTGCTTACAATGGTGGGTACCGGCAGCGAAATGAACGGCGGGTCCGTCATAACCAATTACGCGCAAAAACTGAAAATCGGCCACGTTTTCGGCGATAACGTTTTTCCTAAGTTTTCAATTCTCAATCCCGAATTTACTTTAACGATTCCGCGTTATCAGATGATTGCCGGATTTTTCGACATAATGTCGCACATTCTGGAACAGTATTTTTCAGGGGACGACGACAATACGTCCGATTATCTTTCGGAAGGGCTTATGCGCTCGCTGATTAAAAGTTCCGTTGATTCAGTGGAAAATCCTTTGAATTACGAGGCAAGAAGCAATATTATGTGGACCGCAACATGGGCACTTAACACTCTTGTCGCCATGGGCAAGGAAACCGATTGGGAAGTGCACATGATAGGACAGGCTATCGGTGCGCATACTAACGCCACTCACGGTATGACGCTTTCTTCGGTGTCGCTTGCGTATTACCGTTTGATTATGCCTTACGGATTGAAAAAATTCAAACGCTTTGCCGTCAACGTATGGGGCGTAAACGCGCAAAACAAGTCCGACCTTCAGGTTGCCGAGGAGGGGCTTTGCGAAATGGAAAAGTGGATGAACCGTTTGGGACTTGTCATGAAGATTTCGGATTTAGGCGTTACTCAAGATATGCTGGAAGGGATAGTGGACAGCACGCTTATCAATACGGGCGGATATAAAGTCCTGACAAAAGAAGACGTTTTAACCGTTCTTAAAGAAAGCATGTGACTTGCGCAGTTATAGTTTTTGAATTTCCATAAATTTGTTTTGCCGCGATAAGGGAATGCCTTTTTCGCGGCATTTTTTTGTGATTGAGACAGCGTGAAAAAAGTAAAATTGTATTAAAAACGGCGGTTTAATTTATACTTGTTGCTTTTGTTTCACATTAAATACGCATTTATTGGAAAACTTTTCTTTTATGCCGTTAATTTACATGTATTTCAAGCGGATTACGGTTGCTTTTTTGCGTCCGATGTTTTATACTTGTTGTGTAGCAGCGACTTCAACGCGAGGTGTGTTTTTTTATAATGGCCGTTCTTGAAACGATTAACAATGTAGTTATAGGTATAGTTTCGGTTGCGTTTGCTTTTCAGGTAATATATCTTTTCCTGTTTTTTCTTAAGCCCGAACAATATCCGAAGGCTAAAGTCAAACATAAGTTTGCAGTTTTGGTCTGCGCGCACAACGAAGGCGAAGTTATAGGCGCAACGGTAAGAAACCTAATGCTTCAGAAGTACCCGCGTGAACTTTACAGGATTTTCGTAGTTGCCGACAACTGCACCGACGAAACCGCGTCAATCGCGCAGCAAGCAGGCGCCACGGTTTACATAAGGCAGGAAAGCGACCCTAAAAAACAGGGTAAGTCGTTTGCCCTCAAGTTCGGACTGAACAGGATGCTTGAAGATTTTCCCGACGCCGAATCCGTTATTCTCTTCGATGCGGATAATTTTCCGCTTCCCGATTACATAGACAAAATGAACGACGCTTTCGATTCGGGGGCGACGCTTGCGCGCGGATACAATCACGCTACCAACCTTACCCAAAACGTAGTTGCGGGCGTTTCGGGCCTTTGGTATATTCGCGATTGCCGGTTTAATTGTCATGCCCGTTCCGCGCTGAGAATAGGCGAGATGCTTGTGGGCGGCGGAATGATGTTTTCCGTGTCCGTTATCCGTGAAGACGGCGGCTGGAAAGCCATGGGTTACAGCGAGGACGCCGAGTTTACCTGTAATCAGCTTTTTAAAAAACGTAAAGCTCATTACGTGTCCGAAGCCGTGGTTTACGAGGACCAGCCTTCGACGGTAGGACAGCTTTTCAAACGCAATATGCGTATGGGGAGGGGGCTATTAAGGCTGTTTTTCACCCACGGAATAAAATGCCTTGCTTTATTTCCCGTGACGTTTAAGTATACGTTTCTCGATATGTTTCTCACGCTTTTGTTTATCCCCATCGCGGGACTGTGCTGCTTTTGGTTTCCTGCCTATTACATAATACTTTTCGGTCAGTTTCTGGAACCTTTGGATCACGCGCGGTTTGTGTGGGAAATTACTAATCTCGTCATAATACTTGTCTGCGCTTTTTTGATACCGTTCATAGCTCAGGCGTTTCTGGTATTTTTTCTTGACAGAAAAAAGATAGGCACTCCGCTCAGAAAAACTTTGCCCGCGATAATTTCGTTTCCGCTTTTTATGATTATCTACGCGCTGGGTATAACCGCAGGATTTCTTTTCCGTGCAAAGTGGAAGTCGATAGAGCGCAGTAAATTTTACGACAAAAGTTTTGTGGAAAAACTTGAATCGGAAACAGGAGTTCCGTTTGATTATATACTCGGCAAAAATCCGGAAAAGAAAGATTTTGCCCAGTATAAGCCGTCGTTTGTCTGCGATTCTAAACCTGTCTTAAATGCCGAAACGAAAATCAAAACGGATTTTGCTCCGTTTGAGGGTTCTTTTCCTTTAAGCGCATATCCCGAAGCCACAACCCCCGTTTCTCAAGCCGAATCGGAGGCGGCCGCGTCTTTGGATGATGACGATTAAATAATTAATATAATCGGACGGCATAATTAGCCGTCCGTTTTTTTATGTAAAAAAACCACAAAATAAAGCCTTAAAATTTTTTTAAGGTTAAAATTCGGCATTTTTTTGCGCAAAAAACCTTAATTTTGCCTTTTGCAATTTTTTCTGTATCGCAAGGAGCGCGTATTCCGCTTGACTAATTTTTAAATAAAGAATATACTTATTCCGAAATTAGTTTTTTCGGGCTTTTCCCGATGAAAAAAGGAGAGAATAATGGACGAAAAAAAGAGTAAGGGTCAGAAGCTTATGGAAAGCCTGTCCTATAAGAAAAAGAATTTTTTCGAGATTTCTTCCGAGAAAGAAATCAAAGAAATGTACGATTACAGCGAAGGATACAAAAAGTTTCTGGACGGTGCCAAAACCGAACGTGAGGCAGTGGCTTATGCGATTAAAATGGCGGAAGCAAAGGGTTACAAGCCATACAGCCTGGGCGACAAGCTGAAGGTCGGCGACAAACGCTATTACAACAATCGCGATAAAAGCGTTGCTTTATTAAAAGTGGGTAAAAACGACTTGACTAAAGACGGTATTCGCATTGTAGCGGCGCATATCGACAGTCCGCGTCTTGATTTAAAACAGAATCCGCTTTACGAGGACAGCGGTTTTTGCCTTCTTAAGACGCATTACTACGGCGGCATAAAAAAATATCAGTGGACTACGATACCGCTTGCGCTTCACGGCGTTGTAGTGCTTGCCGACGGTAGCCGCGTTGAAATCCGCGTGGGCGAAAATCCTGACGAGCCCGTTTTTTACATCAACGACCTTCTTCCGCATCTGGGAAGAGAGCAGGTGACCCAACCCATGAACAAGGCCATCGGCGGCGAAGACCTCAATATAGTTGTGGGCGGACTTCCTTACTGCGACGAGGACGTCAAGGAAAAGATAAAATTAACCGTGCTGAAAATTCTTTCCGATAAGTACGGCATGAAAGAAGAGGACTTTTTAAGTGCGGAGCTTGCCGCCGTTCCCGCTTTTCCTGCGCGCGACGTGGGCTTTGACAGGGCTCTTATAGGCGCCTACGGTCACGACGACAGGGTTTGCGCTTATCCTGCGCTTACCGCGCTTTTAGACGATACAACCGAAGACAGGACGGTGCTTGCAATCCTTGTCGACAAGGAAGAAATCGGAAGCGAGGGTAATACGGGTATGCAGTGCAGTGTGTTCGAAGATATCATTAACGCCGTTTCCGCACAGTTCTCCATAGCTGTCTCTTATACACATCTCCGAGCCCACGAGACATGCGCAGATCT
>UQSP01000038.1 GCA_900543755.1 uncultured Eubacteriales bacterium | reverse complement strand
GTCTCGTGGGCTCGGAGATGTGTATAAGAGACAGGACAAAACGGTCTTTCGCAAAAAAAAGGCTACGAACTTAAAAATAACTGACAAAACAAAAGATAAACCGTCCTGAAAAGGGCGGTTTTTAATTAAATTTTAATAAGTAATTTGCGGTTGAAAATGATTGAAACTAATTGTTTAATGTGTTATAATATATCGGTAGAGTTTTTGCCAGAGGTGTTTTATTTTGCCTGCCAAAAAATATTCTGAGAGAAAAAGAGAGGAACGTGAAGCCGCAAACAGCGAAGCGGCCGGCGTCATTCTTATAATAATTTCCGCTTTCCTTTTGCTTTGCATGCTCACCCGCGGTCTTATCCTGGGCGACATCGGCAGGGCGATAGCCAACGTGCTGACGGGAGTGATAGGTTATGTCACTTATCCGTTGCTTTTGTTTATGCTTATTCTGGGCATACTTAAAGTTCAGAAACGTAAACTTTCAGTCCGTGTGAGATATGCGGTGTGGGTTTCGGTTATTGCGTTTGCCATTATCTGTATAGCTCATCTTGCCACAAGCTACGCTTATATGGGTAACGGCTTTAATTCTTACGCTTCCGAAGTTTACTCTAATAAAAATACCGTGGGCGGCGTACTTTTCGGCGTTATTGTTTATGCTTTTTATGCCGTTATGGGCACGGTTTTTACTTATATCGTATTTTCGTTGCTCATTGTTGCGGCGCTGTTTTTCATGTCGGGATTTTATGCCAATCTTCCCGTCGTAAAACGTGCGGACAGAAAGCGCAGAAATAAAAACGTTAAAAAATCAACCAAAGGTTTCGTCACCGACGCATCCTACGGTTTAAACGGCTTTTCGGATGCGGAAAACCGCGGGGGCGGACTTTTTGTCGGCTCGATAATTAAACCGGACGTCAGATATTCCCGTTCAGGCAGTTTCGACGATATTCCCGATACCCCTGAAATAGCAGAGGAACAGAAGCCCGAAGTCCGCGACGAAATCGATACCGAAAAAATTTACGACAGGGAAAGGGCGCGTAAAATTCTTTTTGAAGACAACAAAGAAGCTTACGAAAGATATTTGCCTTCAAAAGCTACGGCTCAGCCCGTTGTAAAATACGAGAAGGAAGAAAAGCAGGTAATTCCCGAAGTACCTGTTCCTCCCGAAAAATATTTTGAACAGAATTACGTCGCCGGCGAGATAATCAACGGAGACGAAGTTGCAGCTCGTTTATCGGATAAAAACAAGGCTAACGAAACGAAATCGGTTTCGGATTATTCTTTCAGCTCAAGCAGCGTAACCCGTAACGACTCGGATACGTCAAACAATGTAATTAATTATACAAAAAGCACGGCTACGCGTGACGCTTTAAATTACAATAAAACCGAAGAGGAAAATACGCCTTATTTTAACCCCGGTCCTATTATCAACGGCGACTTTTTTGTGGAAGGCGAGGAAGCACCCGTTGTCAAAATGTTTGAAGAACAGCCTTCGGGACAAGATATTTCTTCCTCGGAAGAGCCTTCAGTGAATTCCGATTCAGACGGGCAGTATTCCGCCGCAAATGATGTTAACGACTTTGAGGATAAATCCGATTATTCGACAAATAACGTGAATACCGATACTTACGCCGCGTCGGATTCCGAACCGCAAATCAACGTTTATTATCATAAAGAGGAGCAACCCTCTTCCGAACCGCAAATCAACGTTTATTATCATAAAGAGGAGCAACCCTCGTTAAACAACGAACAACCTTCGTTTGGCGAAATCGGAGTAAATCACGAGGAAAACAATTATTCCAATCTTGTGGACGAATTGGAAAACGAATCGTTGGATTTTGAAACGGAAGTTGCTGAGCCTCAACCCGAGAAGGTAGAAACTCAATCTGTTTATGAAGCTTACGACGACCTTGAAGATATTGACGGAGAGAAAGAGTCCGAAGCATTAAGCGAAACTTCGGAGAATACTTTTGAAGAGGCCGAAGATATCCCTAGCGCCGTTGCGGAAGAAAAAAAGCCTGAAGAAACGGAAACCGAACTTTCCAAAAAGTTTGAAAGTTCCACATCGTCGTTTAACATTTCCGAAGAAGTCGAAGATTTAAGCGAAAAGTCTTTTTCCAATCCCAACGACACGACAGGCTATTACAACGTCGCCTCGAAATCCGCGGCAAACAGCAAAATAAGCGTAGACAATACTTTTGAGAAGAGAGTAAATGCGCTTGACGAAAAGCTTAATCCGTCCGGTAAACTTGCCAATCAGATTGACATCGACACTTTTTCGCATCAGATGGCTAAAAAACAGGCGTCGGATGAAGTTAAACCAAAGCCAAAAAAACATGCCAAATACGTCGCGCCCCCCATTGATTTGCTTGTGACGGAATCCATGCGACCCGAGTCTGACGAAAGCGATACCAACGCGAAAATTGCTACTTTGGAAAATACTCTCGAAGAGTTCGGCGTTCCTGCGAAAGTTAACGGAGTCACTTACGGACCGGCTATTACCCGTTACGAGCTGGATATGCCGCCCGGAATGTCCGTTAGAAAAATCGAGTCGCTTGCACCCGATATAATGTACAGTATGAAGTGCAGCAAGCAGATACGTATTCAGTCGCCTATCCCCGGAAAGCGCGCCGTCGGTATCGAACTTCCCAATGACATAATTTATACGGTCGCACTTAAAGACATAATAAACTCAAGTGAGTTCAAAGCTTCGCCTTCGCCGCTTACCATAGCCCTCGGAAAGGATATTCAGGGCAAAGTGATGTTGGCAAGGCTTGATAAAATGCCGCACTTGCTTATTGCGGGTACTACCGGCAGCGGAAAAAGCGCGTGCATCAATTCGCTTTTGATAAGTCTTTTGTATAAAGCTTCTCCTCAGGACGTCAGAATCATTCTCGTCGATCCTAAACTTGTGGAGTTTACCGCTTACAACGGATTGCCGCATCTTATGATACCCAATGCGATTACCAACGTCAATCAGGCGATAAACGCATTTAAATGGGCAGTAGAAGAGATGGAGCGCCGTTACGAAACATTGCGTGAAAACCAGGTTCGCGACATTCAGGAGTATAACTCCTGTACGGCCGTGAAAGAAGGCGCCGTACCCAAAATGCCTTTTATAGTGCTTGTGGTTGACGAGTTTGCGGACCTTATCACTTCGTCGCAGGCTAACCGCAAGATACTTGAAGACTACATTATGCGTATTACGAGTAAAGCGCGTGCGGCGGGAATTCATCTTGTCCTTGCGACGCAGCGTCCGTCTGTTGATGTTATTACGGGTACGATTAAAGCTAACCTTCCCAGCAGAATTGCTTTTGCTGTTGCAAGCGCGCAGAACTCGAGAATTATTCTCGACGACGTAGGTGCTGAAGCGCTGCTCGGAAGAGGCGATATGTTGTTTGCGCCCGTAGGAGAAAGCGACGCGATAAGAATTCAGGGTGCTTTCGTGCAAAACGACGAAGTCAAGAATATAGTTAATTTTGTTAACGAGCATAATCAGCCCGATTTCAACGACGACTTCGAAAAGGCAATTGTAGTAAAAGAGAATGATTCTGAGCACGAAGGTTCCGGTTCGGACGAAAACGGTCCTTACGACAACGAGCTGATTGACGTTGTAAGATGCGTCATAAAGGCCGGTATGGCTTCCAGCTCTTTCATTCAGCGCCGTTTCAGATTCGGGTGGAATAAAGCCGCAAGAATTATGGAACAGATGGAGGAACTTCATTTTATAGGACCGCAGAACAATTCCAAGCCGAGAGAGGTTTATATAACCAAAGAAAAGTTTAAGGAATTTTTCGGTGAGGATTATGAAGAGTAAAAAAATCTCCGTCATATCGTTGGGGTGCGACAAAAACCGCGTGGACACCGAAAAAATGCTTTGGTATTTACGAGAAGGGGATTACATTGTAACCAACGATTATTCGGATGCCGAGATAATAATTGTCAACACCTGCGCATTTATTGAAAGCGCCAGACAAGAAGCCATAGATACTATTTTACAGGCGGCATCTTATAAAACTGCGGGCAAATGCAAAAAACTTATTGTTACCGGATGCCTTATCGAAAAGTATGCGGATGAAATAAAAGCGGGTATACCTGAAATCGACGCAACACTCGGTATAGACGAATATGAAAAAATAAGGACGTGTATAGAAGAGGGAATCGAACCCGCAATCCCCGACGACGGAAGAATACTTACCACTCCGCCGCATTATGCTTACCTCAGAATAGCGGACGGCTGCAATAATTTCTGCACGTTTTGCACCATTCCCTCCATACGGGGAAAATATCGTTCCCGTACCGTTGAAAGTCTTTTAAAAGAAGCCGAATTCCTTGTTTCCGAGGGCGTAAAAGAACTTATTCTTGTCGCTCAGGACGTTACAAGTTACGGTAAGGATATTTACGGAGAATACAGACTTATAGACTTGCTGCACAGCCTTTCGAAGCTGGATTTCAAATGGATAAGACTTATGTATTGTTATCCCGAGCTTGTAACGGACGAGCTTATAGAGGAAATTGCAGCTAATCCCAAAATCGCCAAGTACATAGACATTCCCATGCAACACGTTTCCGACAGCGTATTAAAACGAATGAACAGACGTAACGGTTATGCCGATATAATACGGATATGCGATAAGCTGAAAGAAAAAAACATTGCGTTGCGCACTACTTTTATGGTAGGGTTTCCCGGGGAGACGGAAGAGGATTTTAACTTGCTTTTCGACTTTACAAAGCGTTATAAACCCTATAATCTCGGCATTTTTGCATACAGTAAAGAAAAGGACACGCCTTCGGCTAAATTAAAAGGACACCTTCCTAAAGCGGAAAAGATAAAAAGAGTTAAACTTTTAGGCAATCTCAATTTGGAAAACGTGCGCGAAAGCAACACTTCCGCTATAGGAAAGACTTACGAAGTACTTTACGAAGACGTGGATTACGACAGGGGGCTTTTCAGAGGCAGAACTCAGTTCGATGCTCCCGATATTGACAGAAACGTCTATTTTAAAGCAGATTTTGTCGAGGCGGGTAATTTTTACAAAGTTAAAATTACAGGATTCGACGACTATGACCTTTTAGGAGAGATTGCAGAATGAATTTACCAACAAAGATCACTGTTGCCAGGCTGGCGCTTATACCGGTATTTATTGTATTGTATCTTATACCTTTTCCTTATCATACGGTTATTGCAACCGCAGTGTTTATTGTGGCAAGCCTTACGGATTGGTTGGACGGTTACCTTGCGCGTAAAAACAATATGGTGACGACTTTGGGTAAATTTCTGGATCCCGTGGCCGATAAGGTTCTTGTAGCTTGCGCGCTTGTGCTGGCGGCAGTTATCGTTACGGAAAATACGGCTTTTCAGACGGCAATAATTGTCTGTACCGTTATAATTCTTGCGCGTGAACTTATTATAACTTGTTTCCGCACGATAGCCGCTACCAAAAACGTTATTATGGCAGCGGATAAAATAGGCAAGCTTAAAACCACAACCCAGCTTATAGGACTTATCTTTTATATGCCGCACAAGGAAATTTATTTAATTAACTCGATTGCGGGAGATGTGTTTTTTTATGCTGGATTTGCGTTTTTGATGATTGCAACCGTGCTTACGATTGTTTCCGCGATAAATTATATTGTACGTAATCGCAGCGTTTTAACAGAAGATCATGCTGAATGATTCGCAAAAAAAACTGAAAGCGGAGGCAAAAAAAGCGTTTGACAAATTGTCCGGAAATAAACTTTCGCTTGCCACGGCGGAATCGTTTACGGGCGGTGCGGTAGCAAATGCCGTTATTCAGATTCCCGGAGCCAGCAATTTTTTCAAAGAAGGAATAGTTTGCTACTCGAACGAATCTAAAATGTTCAGATTAAGCGTCAAATCGGCAACTTTGGATAATTACGGAGCGGTTTCCGAAAAGACTTGCCGTGAAATGGCGGAAGGATTACTTTCTTCTCCGTTAAAGCCCGACTTTGCGGTGGCAACAACGGGCAACGCAGGACCAGGGACGGAAGATAAATCTTTGGACGGCGAATGCTTTATTGCGGCGGGAGATAAAAATCATATCTGTGTCAGACGCATTTTTCTCAGCGGTACTCGAGAGGAAAATATATGCGAAGGGGCGGCGCAAGCGCTGGAACTTCTGAACGAATCGTTAAAAAACAAAGGGGAACAATAAAATGGATAAAAAAGAAAAGAGTAAAAAAACTTCGGTAATCGATTCCAATATGTCCAAAGAGGATAAAGCCAAGGCGCTTGAAGACGCGATTGCGCAAATCGAAAAAACGTTCGGCAAAGGGTCGATTATGAAAATGACCGATTCCAAAATAGACAAAGTGGAAGTAATTTCCACAGGATGCCTTTCTATTGACCTTGCCTTAGGCGTAGGGGGGTTGCCGCGCGGAAGAATCGTGGAAATTTACGGTCCCGAATCCAGCGGTAAAACCACGCTGTCTTTGCATGTCATAGCCGAAGCGCAAAAAGCGGGCGGCAACGTTGCTTTTATCGACGCGGAGCACGCCTTGGACCCCGTTTATGCCAGTAAATTGGGAATAAATCTGGGCGAGCTTTATATATCTCAGCCCGACAACGGCGAGCAGGCGCTGGATATTACCGAATCTCTTGTCAGAAGCGGTGCTTTGGACGTAGTGGTAATCGACTCCGTTGCGGCGCTTACTCCCAAGGTGGAAATAGACGGAGAAATGGGCGAAAGTCATGTCGGACTTCAGGCAAGACTTATGTCGCAGGCATTAAGAAAATTGGCAGGCGTATGCAACAAGACCAAAACCTGTATTATCTTCATTAACCAATTGCGCGAAAAAGTAGGAGTGATGTACGGCTCTCCTGAAGTTACTCCCGGCGGAAAAGCACTTAAATTCTATTCTTCGGTAAGAATAGACGTCCGCAAAGGCGAGCCCGTTAAAAACGGTACGGAAATAATAGGCAACAAAACAAAAATCAAAATCGTAAAAAACAAATTGGCTCCTCCTTTCAGAGTTGCGGAAGTCGATATAATTTACGGTAAAGGCATCAGCAAGGAAAGCTCTTTATTGGAGCTTGCGCTTAAATTCGATATTGTTCAGAAAAGCGGTTCCTGGTTCAGCTATAACGACGAGCGTCTTGCGCAGGGTAAAGAGGCGGTTAAGGCTTTGCTTGAAAGCAATAAAGAACTTTACGATGAAATTGAACGTAAGGTAAAAGCCGAAGCCGTCGAAAAAACCGACCTCATCGATATAGATTCCGATGACGAATCCGTTGATTCCGAAACTCAGGAATAAACGCAATATAGCGCTTATTTGTTGACATTCGTCACAAATTGTTGTATGATATAAGCAGGTGTATTATTCACCTGCTTATTTGTTTTTTATCTTGAAAGTTTGACGAGAACTGTTTGGGATTTTAGCAGATACGATTATACTTTTATATATTTACAGGAGGATATAATTTTCTGACAATGATTAACGGTACATCATTGCTGTTTTGCTTGTCCGTCGGAGCTACAATCGGATTAACTGTCGGAATCGGCGTGGCCGCACTCGTCATTGGCGCGTTTGGTGGACTTTTCATACATTCGCTTGTTACAAAGAAGAAAATCGGTGAAGCAAAACAAGTTGCCAATAAAATGGTTGAGGAAGCTATTGCGGAGGCAAAAACCCTGCGCAAGGAAGCTATTTTGGAATCCAAGGAAGAAATTCACAAAGAAAGAGTTGAGTTTGACAAGGAAGTAAAGGACAGAAGGAACGAGTTGCAGCGCTCCGAAATGCGTATTCAACAAAAAGAAGAATCGCTTGAAAAGAAAGAAGCCGCGCTCGACAAAAAAACCGAGTCGATTGAACAGACTAAAAAAGAGCTGGAAAACAAACAGAAATTAATTGACGAAAAGAAATCCCAGGTGGACGCCGCACACGAAAACATGATTGCGGAGCTGGAAAAGGTTTCCCAGATGACGAAAGAAGAGGCTAAAAATCTTCTTATCGAAAACATCGAGGATGAAGCAAAGCGCGAAGCGGTCAAATACGTTCGTGAAATCGAGGCTCAGGCTAAAGATGAAGCGGATAAAAAGGCCAAAGACATCGTTTCGCTTGCCGTGCAGCGTTGCGCAGTGGACCATTCGGCGGAAATTACGGTATCGGTAGTAAATCTTCCCAACGACGACATGAAAGGACGTATTATCGGCAGAGAAGGAAGAAACATCCGCGCGCTTGAGAACGCTACCGGCATAGACCTTATAATCGACGATACTCCCGAAGCCGTCGTGTTGTCGGGATTTGACCCCGTGCGGCGTGAAATCGCAAGGATTACGCTTGAAAAGCTTATTGCCGACGGAAGAATTCATCCTGCCCGCATTGAGGAAATGGTAGAAAAAACGCGCAAGGAACTTGAGGCGCAAATTAAGGAAACGGGCGAATCCGCAATGTTCGAGGCAGGCGTTTTCGGACTTCATCCGGATCTTGTAAAACTGCTTGGCAGACTTAAGTACAGGACAAGTTACGGTCAGAATGTGCTGCGTCATTCGATTGAAGTTTCTCATCTTGCCGGAGCAATGGCTGCAGAACTCGGCGCAGACGTAAATCTTGCAAAGCGCGCAGGACTTTTGCACGATATCGGCAAAGCGGTCGACCATGAGGTGGAAGGCACGCATATAACGATAGGCGCGGATTTGGCAAAGAAATACAAAGAAAGCAAAGATGTTATTCATTGTATTGCCGCTCATCATAACGATATTGAACCTCAGACTATTGAAGCCGTACTTGTGCAGTGCGCCGACGCTATCAGCGGAAGCAGACCCGGTGCAAGACGTGAGTCTCTTGAAAATTACGTCAAGCGTCTTGAAAAGCTTGAGGAAATCGCAAACTCGCATCAGGGCGTTGAAAAATCTTTTGCCATTCAGGCGGGAAGAGAAGTCCGTATCATGGTTAAGCCTGAATTGGTGGACGACGCGGGAACTCTGTTCCTTGCAAAAGAAATTGCAAAACAGATTGAAAGCGAAATGGATTATCCCGGTCAGATTAAGGTCAACGTCGTGCGCGAAATGCGCAGTGTGGAATACGCAAAATAATTAATTAAAAAAATAATGCTTTAAATAAATGCTTTTAAAGCATTATTTTTTATTGCTTTTTTAAGGAGGATAAATTTATGGAAGGAACAAAGGTTATCAAACTTGACACTCAAAACACTTCATTGGTTTTTACCGTTTGCGAAGGTAAAATTGAAATAACGCATTACGGCAAAAAAATAGCCGATGCGCCGCTGGTCGATTCGGAAGGGAAATTTTCTTTTAAATATTATTGGGGTGCGTCAACCGACAGAGTTAATTTTATCAAAATGCCTTATTCGTTTGTGGGCGACGGCAGCATGAGAGAATCTCTTTTGTCCGTTAAAAATGCCGACGGCTCGTACACAAACCGTTTTGTATACAAAAGCCATGAATTTGTAGACGGAGGAGTTCCTCTTAAAAATTTGCCGTGCGCGCGCAGTGCGGAAAAAACTTTGGTGGTGGAGCTGAAAGATGATTATGCGGAGCTTACTCTTAAGCAGTATTACACTGTTTTTATGGACAGTGACGTTATCGCCGTCAGACAGGAGCTTGTCAACAACGGTAAAAACGACGTTTCGGTTTTAAGGCTTATGAGCCTTCAGCTTGACGTCAGCGGCACGTCGCACAATTGCGTGTCCTTTAGCGGAGCATGGGCGCGCGAAAGGTTTCGCAAGGATACGGTCGTCACAGCAGGAACTTGGTCCATTCAAAGCATGGGAGGGCAGTCTTCGGCCATATTAAATCCGTTTTTTATGCTGGAACGCGCAAACGGCGACGGAGTTTATGCGTTTAATATGATTTATTCCGGAAACCACAAAGAAATTGTGGAAGCCTGCAACGATATTGATAACACGCGCGTTTTGGTAGGGCTAAACGACTATTGCTTTAACTGGACTCTTGTGAAAGGAGAAACTTTTGCCTCTCCGCAGGCAGTAATGGTTTTTGCCGATTCGGAACAGACAGTGACTACTCAAATGCATGATTTTGCCAATAAGCATATAGTTGACCCCGAATTTGCCTATAAAGACAGACCTGTGCTTATAAATAACTGGGAGGGAACATACTTCAATTTTACCGAAGAAAAATTACTTGCTCTTGCCGATAAAGCAGCTGAACTGGGAGTGGAACTTTTTGTGCTGGATGACGGATGGTTCGGACATCGCGATAACGATAAAAGTTCGCTTGGCGATTGGTATGACTATAAGGAAAAGATAAAAGGGACTTTGGGCGAGCTTGCAGACAAAATTCGTGCCAAAGGATTACATTTCGGCATTTGGGTAGAGCCGGAAATGATAAGCGAGGACAGCGACCTTTATCGCGCTCATCCCGAATACGCCATGACTGTACCAGGACGCGACCCCATCAGGCGCAGAAATCAGCTTATGCTCGATTTAGTCAACGAAGAGGTTCAGGAATATCTGATTAAAGAGATTGGCGACGTAATTTCAAGATGCAAAGCTTATTACGTTAAATGGGACTGCAACCGTCATATGACAGACGTTTATTCCAAGACTCTTAAAAATACTGGCGAATATTTCCACCGTTATATGCTGGGCCTGTATAGAGTAATTTCCGCGTTAAAGGAGCGTTTCCCTGCAGTACTGTTTGAGTCGTGTTCCGCAGGCGGCAACAGATTCGACTTGGGTATGCTTTACTATATGCCTCAAACCTGGGGCAGCGATATGACCGAGCCGAGGCACCGCTTGTCCATACAAGAGGGTACATTATATGCTTATCCGCAGTCTTCCGTCGGTGCGCACGTATCGGCATGGAGCAATTCTTCTTACGAAAGTAAGTTTAACGTGGCTTGCTTAGGCGCTTTCGGATACGAACTCGATGTCACGAAATGCACTCCCGAAGAGTTGGATACAATGAAAAAACAGATTGTGTTTTATAAAAAACACAGGCATCTTTTGCAGTTCGGAAAATATTACAGACTGAAAAGCATATTCGGGAAAGAAAGAAAAAACTCCTGGATAATAGTAAGCGAAGATAAAAGCGAAGCCGTTGCTTTCCTTGCCGAAACAGACGAACTTATTAACAGCGTTCCCTCTAAATGGCGTTTTACGGGACTGGACGATAACGCGTTATATTCCGTCGAAACAAGAGTTCAGGTCAATCTTAAAAGCGATGTTATAGTTAACGGAAAGGCAAGAGGAGACGCTTTGAATAATTGCGAGTTCTGCTTCGGCAACATATTCGGCGGAGAAACGGACAGACAGGCTTGCGGCACTCCGCTTGCAACAAGACTGATTTATTTCAAAAAAATAGGTTAAAAGTCAAATTTAATACAATAAAATCAGGGACGGATTTGTTTCCGTCCTTTTTTATATTATTTTTTCAATTGACAAACCTAAGAGAATATAGTAAAATGTAAATAGTTGCATACGCAACTGTCGCACTCGCAACAAATGCGGAGGGAAAAACATAATGGCCTTTATGAAAAAAATAGGTATAATCTGGCGATGTGCCAATTTATACCGCACGCAAAAATTCGAGCCCTTAGGGATAAATTGTTATCAATATTCTTACATACTTAACGTATGCGCCAATCCCGGAATTTCGCAGGAAAAGCTTGCGCGCGCAATATTTATACATAAGAGCAATGCGGCAAGGCAATTATCGGTGCTTGAGGAAAAAGGGTTTATAGAAAGAAAACCCGATGAAAGCGATAAAAGAAGTCTGCTTGTTTATCCCACGCAAAAAGCTGTCGACGCGGTGCCGAAGATAAGAAGCGTGCTTAAAGACTGGAACGATTTGCTTTTCGATGGTTTTGACGAAAAGGAAAAAGAAATTCTTGAGGCCGTGACAGAAAAATTGTGCGAAAGGGCCAAAGAGATGGCGGATAAAATCGGCGGAGACGGAGAATACTGATGCGAACTATTTTTTCATATTTATCGCCATATAAAATAAGGATAGCGTTCGGGCTTTTAATTAAATCCGTGGGAACATTTGCCGAGTTGTTTCTGCCCATGATAATGGCGTACATGATTGACGAAGTGGCGCCTACGGAAAACGTAACGTTGCTTGTAGTCTGGGGTGTAATAATGCTTGTTTGCGCGCTTGCCGCACTTTTCGGTAACGTTATAGCAAACAGGATGGCGTCTAAAGTGGCAAGGGATACAACAGAAAAGGTGCGTAGGGACCTTTTTTCGAAAACATTGGCTCTTTCGGCAAAACAAACGGATGAAATCACAGTTCCTTCGCTGGTTTCAAGACTGTCTTCGGATACATATAACGTACACAATTCCATAGGAATGATGCAAAGGTTGGGCATACGCGCGCCCATTCTGGTTATAGGCGGCATAGCCATGACTTTTACCGTGGACCCCGTTCTCGCGCTTGTTTTGCTTGCCGTAGTACCTTTTCTTACCTTGGTGGTGATATGGGTATCGAAACGCGGAATAGTGCTTTATACGGATTTACAGCGCGCTGTTGACGTTATGGTAAGGAAAATGCGTGACGATTACACGGGAATAAGGGTAATAAAAGCGCTTTCCAAAACGGAATACGAAAACGAAGGTTTCAGAAAAATCAACGATAACGTAGTTAAATGCGAAACTAAAGCCGGAGTCACTATGGGTATAACCAACCCCGTAATGAATCTTTTGCTTAACCTGGGAATGACTGCGGTAATATTGGTCGGAGCATACAGAGTATCAGCCGGTAAAGCCATGGTAGGCGAAATAATCGCGTTTACTTCTTATTTTACCATAATTCTTAACGCCGTTATTTCCATAAGCCGTATTTTTGTCAATCTTTCCAAGGGCAGCGCATCGGCAAAAAGGATAGAACACGTCCTTAAACGCGAAGAAGAATTGATTATGCTTCCTGAAAAAGATAAACTTTCCGATGAAAACGCGGTTTGTTTTGAAAACGTATCTTTCGGTTACGACTCCAAAAATCTTATACTTAAAGACATTGATTTTGCAGTTAAAAGGGGCGGTTCTTTGGGAATTATCGGCGCAACCGGAAGCGGAAAGTCCACAATAGTTGCTTTGCTTTTGCGCTTTTACGACGTGACGAAAGGCGCTGTTTATATTGACGGAAAAGACGTAAGAAGTTACGACAAGCACGAGCTATGCAAAAAATTCGGCGTTGTGTTGCAAAATGATTTTTTGATGGCGGCTTCCGTCAAGGAAAACATAGATTTCGAGCGCGGAATTGACGACGACAGTATTGAAAGCGCCGCAAGGTTTGCCAAAGCCGATGATTTTATCCGTTCTTTCGAGGAAGGTTACGAAAGAAAACTCAGCGCTCGAGGCGCCAATTTCAGCGGCGGACAAAAGCAAAGATTGTTGATTGCGCGTGCTTTGGCGGCAAAACCGAGTATACTTATTCTTGACGACAGCTCCAGCGCGTTGGATTATAAAACAGACGCTCAGCTGAGAAGCGAAATACTTGCTCATTTCCCCGAAACAACAATCATAATGATTGCGCAAAGAATAAGTTCCGTAAGATTTGCCGACAAAATTCTGGTACTTGACGGCGGAAAAACCGCAGGGTTCGGAAGCGATGAGGAACTTATGGAAAATTGTGAAGAGTACCGTAGGATTTACGAATCTCAGCACGGCGGGGAGAAACTGTGATGCCTAAAGCGCCTTTAAATAAAGAAAAACCTAAAAACAGACGCAAAGTGCTTTTGCGAATGGCAAAGTATTTTTTCAGATATAAATTTACGATAATCGTCGTTGTTTTTCTGATGTTGTCAAGCAATCTCCTGGCACTGTTGGGTCCGCTACTGTCGGGTATGGCAATTAACGCAATAGATTTACCGGGCGGCGTGGATTTTCAGGCAGTATTCAAATACTGTTTGTTGATGGCGGTATTTTACATAGTTTCATCCGTGCTTTCTTATGTTTTGTCCGTAATGATGATTCGCTTAAGTCAGAAGATAATTCGTAAAATGCGACAGGACGTTTTTGAAAAACTGATGACTTTGCCCGTCGGGTATTTTGACAAATTGCAAGCGGGCGACATTATTAACCGCATTTCTTACGACATAGACACATTAAACGCTTCGCTTTCAAACGATATACTTCAGGCGGCGACAGGCATTATCACCGTTGTGGGCGCCTTTATAGGAATGGTTTTAATTTCGCCGATTCTGCTGGCAGTTTTTGCCATAACCATTCCCATATCTATTTGGATAACTCTTCAACGCAGTAAATCCGTAAGACCTCTTTTCAGAAAGCGCTCCGCATCTTTAGCAGCATTAAACGGTTTTTCCGAAGAAATGCTTTCGGGATTGCGCACTATAAAAGCTTACGGCAGAGAAAGCCAGATTTCATCAAAGTTTAACGAGAAAAATACCAAAGCCGTTGACGCGTTTTATAACGCCGACTATCATGCAAGTCTTATCGGTCCTAGCGTAAACTTTGTAAATAATTTAGGTATGGTTCTGATAAGCACGGTAGGGTCGATTCTCTATCTTTTCGGCAAAATTCTTATCGGCGATATTACGTCGTTTTTGCTTTATTCCCGCAGATTTTCTGGTCCCATCAACGAGTTTGCCAATATAATGGGTGAAATTCAGTCGGCTCTTGCCGCCGCCGAACGCGTTTTCGGAGTATTGGACGAAGCGCCCGAAAAAGAGGATGCCGCCGACGCTAAAGAACTTGTTTCACCTGACGGAAAAGTAGATTTTAAAAACGTAAAATTCGGCTACGATCCCGAATTCCCAGTTATACACGACCTTTCTTTTGAGGCAAACAAAGGGCAGACAATTGCCATTGTCGGACCGACGGGTGCAGGGAAAACAACATTGGTAAATCTTATGATGCGTTTTTACGACCCGCAAAGCGGAGTGATAAGTATAGACGGGACCGATATTCAACAGTTTACCAGAAAAAGCCTCAGGGCAGCGTTTTCAATGGTGTTGCAGGACACTTGGCTGTTCGAGGGTACTGTATTCGAAAACATTGCGTACGGAAAGGAAAATGCTACTTTAGAAGAAGTTAAGGCTGTGGCAAAAGCGGCTCACGTTGCGGATTTTATAGAGAAATTGCCGGACGGATACGATACTCTTATCACAGACGGCGGCGTAAATCTTTCCAAAGGGCAAAAGCAGCTTATGACGATTGCCAGGGCTATGCTTTCGTCGGCGCATTTATTAATACTTGACGAGGCTACCAGCAATGTCGATACCCGTACCGAAATTCTTATTCGGGACGCCATGCTGTCGCTTATGCGCGGCAAAACTTGTTTTGTAATAGCTCACAGGCTTTCCACCATAAGAAATGCCGACCTTATTCTTGTCGTCAAAAACGGAGATATAGTCGAAAGCGGCAAACACAGCGAGCTTCTTAAGGCAAACGGTTTTTATTCTGAAATTTATCGCGCTCAGTTCGAGTGATAAATATATTTTTTTAAGTGAAAATTATTTCGATAAATTTTTATCTGTTTTTTCAAACCCTATTGACATTCGCTTTTTTAAATTGTATAATTTTACCAGTATCGGAGATACAATAAAATCAAAGGGGTGAAAAACATGAAAAGAATAAGAGTAGTACAGTACGGTTGCGGCAAAATGTCGAAATACATTCTGCGTTATCTTCACGAAAAGGGAGCGGAAATAGTTGGTGCCATAGACGTCAATCCCGAGGTTGTCGGTAAAGACGTCGGTGACTTTGCGGAGCTGGGGGTAAAAACGGGCGTTATTATTTCCAAAGATGCAGACAAAGTATTGGATGAATGTGACGCCGACGTCGCCATTGTGACTTTGTTCAGTTTTGTCGGTGACATTTACGAGCATGTCGAAAAATGCGTTATGCGCGGAATAAACGTCATTACGACTTGCGAAGAAGCTATTTATCCGTGGACGACGGCGGCAACGCTTACCAACAAGCTTGACAGCCTTGCAAAGGAAAACAACTGTACCGTTACCGGCAGCGGAATGCAGGATATTTTCTGGATTAACATGGTTGCTATGGTTGCGGGCGGATGCCATAACATTACTAAAATAAAGGGAGCATACAGCTATAACGTAGACGAATACGGCATGGCGCTTGCAAAAGCACACGGTTGCGATTTGACAACGGCTCAGTTCGAAAAGGAGCTTGCTCATCCCGCCGAAGTTGTTCCTTCTTACGCGTGGAACGCCGCGGAAGCAATCTGCAACAAACTGGGACTTACGATTAAATCAATAAAACAGGAAAACGTGCCCTGTACGTCCGACAAAGACATTTACAGCGAAACACTCGGTAAAACCATTAAGGCAGGTAAATGTATCGGTATGTCGGCGGTCGTCACCATTGAAACTTATCAGGGTATTATAGTTGAGGAGGAAACAATCGGCAAAGTATACGGACCGGATGACGGCGATATGTGCGATTGGTGGATTAAAGGCGAGCCCGATACGGAATTCCATGTCGTTAAACCCGCAACGGTAGAACACACTTGCGCGACCATTGTCAACCGTATTCCTTCGCTTTTGCGCGCTCCTGCAGGTTATGTTACCGCAGACGAGCTTGAAGAAATTTCTTACCTTACGTATCCCATGCATTACGAATTATAATTGAAGTTTTTAGACAAGGGAGTGCCTTTTATAGACGCTCCCTTGTTTTATTTTGTTAAAGAAAACCACTCGCAGAGCGAGTGGATAAAGAGCTTAAAGCTATGGACAAAAAGAAACTCCTGTAATACAATTGAAGCGACTGGCAATCGCAACAAAGGTAAAACAGGAGGTCTAATGAAAGACATAGATAGTTTAGCACATACGAAGTGGCGGTGTCAATACCATATCGTGTTTGCGCCGAAATATCGCAGGCAAATCATATACGGAAAATATAAAGCGGCAATAGGAAAGATATTGCGGCGAATATGCGAGCGGTGTGACGGAGTAGAAATTATTGAAGCAAACGCGTGTGAAGATCATATCCACATGTTGGTAACGATCCCGCCGAAGATGAGCGTAAGCAAATTCATGGGGATACTCAAAGGGAAGAGCAGCCTGATGATATTCGACCAATTTGCGAACTTGAAATACAAGTACGGGAATCGGCATTTTTGGTGTCGAGGGTACTACGTGGATACGGTCGGGCGCAATAAAGAGGCAATAAAGAAGTATATAGCAAATCAATTGCAAGAGGATCAGCTGTATGAACAACTGAGCATGAAGGAGTATATAGACCCGTTCACGGGTGAGCCGGTAAAAGGAAGCAAATAAAAAAACAGCCACCGAGAGGTGGCCGCTGAAAAATTGTTGCGATTGTCAGGAACTTCAAGCACGAGTAGTGCCGCCGGTACCATGCGCTTGAAGCGCCTAATCAAGCCACCGGCTCAGCCGGTGGTACTTGACTAAAGATAGAAAAAATTATTTGTGCGATGTTATTGAATTGACTTTTAAAGACGATTGCGATACAATT
This sequence comes from uncultured Eubacteriales bacterium, assembly GCA_900543755.1. Lineage (GTDB taxonomy): Bacteria > Bacillota > Clostridia > Christensenellales > Pumilibacteraceae > UBA10677. Next base: position 2,451 of record UQSP01000038.1, on the reverse strand, counting down.
AAATTGTAGCTTGCATATTTGTAAAAAAATTTTTTTAGGGCAACTTTTAGGGCAACTTTTAGGGCAACTTTTAGGGCAACTTTGGGGCATATAGCTATATTTTGTATAATAAAAATGCTCAAACCGCTATATATAGTAGTTTGAGCAATGTGGCAGGGGAGACGCGATTCGAACACGCAACCTACGGTTTTGGAGACCGCTACTCTACCATTGAGCCACTCCCCTAAGCCTTTTTATTATAATAAAAATTGATATTTAAGTCAATCAAAAAAGGAGCATATTTTGAAAAAATATAACGTCGGTTTTATAGGTTACGGAAATATGTCGCGGGCGATAGTTGCGGCGCTTAAAAATCCCGTATCGGTTAAATTTTTGAAAAATGCCGGATTTAAACTCAATATTGCGGTAAGCGATAATGACGCCAATAAACTTTCCGACGTGCCTGAAGGGGTAAAATTTACAACCGACAACCAAGAGCTTATTTCGGCATGTGACCTTATCGTGCTTGCAGTTAAGCCTCAGAACGCCGCACAAGCCGTAGACGGACTTGATTTTTCGGGTAAAATAGTAATGTCTATTATGGCAAGCGTGACAATTAAAGCTTTATCCGAGCTGATAAACGGAAAGACAGATAAAATTGTGCGTGTAATGCCCAATCTGAATGCGAGAATTGCGTCGGCTTACTCGGCTTTCTGTGTTAAAGGACTCAGCGGCGAAGAATACGGTCTTGTTAAGGCAATACTTTCCACGTTCGGAGAAGCAGACGAATTAAAAGAAGAGCAAATGAACGCCGCGACCGGATTAAGCGGAAGCGGTCCTGCGTTTGTTTTTAAATTTATAAATGCGCTTGCAGAGGGTGGAGCAGAAAACGGTCTTGATAAAGCTCAGGCGTTAAAAATGGCTTTGGCGACTGTAATCGGCAGTGCGTATTTAGTCGAAAGCGGCGAAGGCGGAAATGATATTTCCGAACTTGTAAAGTCTGTGTGCAGCAAGGGCGGTACTACCATCGAAGGCGTTAAGCATCTTGATGAAAACAATTTTGAAAAGACAGTAGCGCAAGCTGTAACCAAAGCGGTTAAACGGGCCGAAGAGATGAGTAAAAGCAATGAAAAAGGTTGATATCTATACTGACGGGGCATGCAGCGGAAATCCCGGCGCAGGCGGATGGTGCGCAATTTTAATTTATAACGGCGTTACTAAAGTATTAAGCGGTTACAGTAAATCTACGACAAACAACAGAATGGAGCTTTTTGCGATAATTCAAGGGCTTGCGGCGTTAAAGGAGCCTTGCATCGTAAAACTTTACAGCGATTCTGCTTACGCAATTAACGCAATAAACGAAGGTTGGCTTAGCGGTTGGAAAGCGTCCGGTTGGAAAACTGCCGACAAAAAAGAAGTTAAAAACGTTGATTTGTGGAAAGATCTTTTGCTTAAATTATCCAAGCATGAAGTGGAGTTTATTAAGGTAAAAGGTCATGCCGACAACGAATATAATAATCTTTGCGATAAAACAGCCAGGGGAGAAATAGCTAAAATTTCTCAGTAATTCTACGCAGTATATGCATGATGATTAAATCATAAACTAATCTTATGACGGAATGGAGCAATAAATTGTCATCTGATAAAAAGGCTTTGATATCTAAAACAATCATGGCCTTAATCGGTGTGACAAATATGGTTCTTACGGTCGTGTGGCTGAGTCATCTCAGCGCATGGATTTTTTATTGTTCGCTTTGTGCTTTTGCCGCAGCGTTTGTCGCTTCTTTGATGATGACCAAAACAAATTCGCCTGCATATAAACTGCTTATTCTCTTTAACGTTGTTGCGTTTTTTGTACTGTTAGGATATATTATTTTGTATCAGACCGGCGTACTCGAGCGAATCAACAATTTAGAAGAATTGAGGGCTTTTATCGGCAGAGCGGGCGCTTGGGGAATTCTGGTATTTTTTATGCTGACGTTGCTGCAGGTTGTTATATTGCCAATTCCTGCAGCTGTAACTATTTTACTGGGCGTATTGATATACGGGCCGACCGTTTCTTTTATCGTAAGCACGCTGGGGACTATCGCGGGGTCGGTAATTTGTTTTTTGCTCGGTAAATTCTTCGGCTATAAAGTCGTAACCTGGATTATAGGGGAAGAAAAAGCAAAAAAATATACAAAGCTTATAAGCGAAAAAGGAAAAATTCCCTTTATAGTCATGATGCTTTTCCCTTTTTTCCCGGATGATATATTATGCATGGCGGCAGGCCTGACAAAAATGACCTTCAAATTTTTTATCATAGCCGTATCTTTATCAAGGCCTGTTATGATAGCTTTCTTCAGTTATTTCGGTACGGGCGAGATTATACCTTTCAGAGGGTGGGGAATTCCTATTTGGATTTCTATTTTTGTTTTTACTTTATTTATTATCTGTCTCTTATACACATCTGACGCTGCCGACGAACTCTAG
>UQSP01000037.1 GCA_900543755.1 uncultured Eubacteriales bacterium | reverse complement strand
CGGAGATGTGTATAAGAGACAGATAGTTAAAGTTGTAAGTTTTTTAAAGTAGGTTAAAGATTTTTAAGCGCGTTTTGGTTTTAACGCAGGTTTAACACATTTTCTAAAATAAAAGCTTCCGCAATGGTTGGGAAGCTTTTTTTGCGGTTTTACGCGGGGATAAGAAAGATTAATAAGTTTTTAATTAACGGACAAAAAACCGTAAAAACTTAAAATGTTTTATCAGCAGGGCGACCCGTCAATTTCAGTAAAGCGGATTTCCGTTACCGTCGGTAAGCGTGGGTTGAAGTTTTACCAGTTCTTTAGTGCCGTTTTCGTGATTGAAGGGTGCCACATGTGTTGCATTGAATTTAAGTTCAAGAAATCCGCCGATAGTGGTGCTTACGTTAAGAGAACTTAAGTTATAATCGGCGTCGTGGTTAAGGTCAAGAGTGACGTCGTTTATCGATTCGTCGGTAAGCTTTGACATATTAAGCGTAATCGTAAATTTATCCGTGCCGTTGTAGGAATACTTTTTGAAAATGTCTTCGATACTTATTTCGGAAGTATTGATATTTGTGTTTCCCATCATGTCTTTGTATTTGCTACTTAACCTTAACATTCCCAAAAGGATTTCCATCATATTGGCGGAAAATTCTTCTTCGGTGTATTTTTCGTAAAGCTTTTCCGAGCCGTTTTTATAAACAACGCCCAGGATGTTTTTGGATTTTATGTGGTCGGTGTAAATATAAATCATTTTGGTTTCGCCGTCGTAATACAGGGTAGAGGTGCCGCTGTAATCGCTCCAGGGATAAAGTCCTGCAAAGTTTGCTGCCGCAACGTGTTCGCGGGTAAGGGTAGCGACGACGTAAGTAACCCCGTCTATGATGTCGATTTTAATATTCAGTTTGACTTTGTCGTCGACGGGAATAAAGCCCAGGAAAGCAAGGTTAAGGTTACCGTTAAGTTCATAATGTCTGTATGCGGATGTCGTCGCAAGCGTTTTAAGCAAGGTGTTGACGGAAGAAAAGTCGCTTGCGTTTTCTCCGACGGTGTAGTCGAATTTGCCTTCGATTTCTTCGGGATTTGCCTTAGCGGCTGTCGCGGTAAGATTTATGCTCGTTTCCCCAAGCGTCAATTCGCTTATATTAAGGGAAAGTGCGCCGTTTCCATCGCATGACAGCGACAGTTTAATCGACTCGGGTAAATCTTCTATTATGGATTTTGCGTTTAAGTCTACGTCAAGAACGCCGCTGTCCGAAAGCACAAGAGAGTTTATTATCTTACTGAAATCAAACTCGGGCAAATGGAATTGTCCGTCCTCGGGCAAGGGAATAATACCGGATATGAGCTCCTGAAGTTCGGGAATATTGTTATAAATCTGTTTAAGCGCTTCAAGAGTCTCGTTGTAGTTTACGGTAGAGAAGGTGCCTTCGATTCCGTTAAAGTTGAAGTAACCTTTCTGCGCATCGATGTCGTAGACAAAACGCAGAGAGTTTGTCTTTTCGGTAACTTTCCCGTTAGCGTCCGTAATTGTTTTAACAAATGTAATGTCAATGCCTATCTTACATGCGGACCCTATACCGCCTACAACCAACTCGCCTTTTGTTATCGTATAAACCGCGCCGTTCGTGATGACGGAGCCGTTTATCCCCAAGATGATGTTTTCGGCGGTTACAAGGCCCGACAAAGCATCGGCGTATGTATCGCTGAAAGCTTTAAGGTCCATGTAGTACAGCGAAGTATCGAGATCGGACGTAACCGTTCCGGACGGGTAAGCGCTTATCGTTGTGCCGGACGCATTGATAATTGCCGAAGAGAAGGTAAGTCCGCCGTTATCGGTTGCAAAAATCGCTTCGATATCGACGCCCGCAAGATTCAGCGATAAACTTAAAGACCCGTCGCTTTCCGTTACGATTAAAGAGGAAATAATGTCGTTTGCGTCTATGTTGAAAGAGTCTTCACCGACAAAGCCGTTCAAAAGTTCGGTTATTTTGCCCTCTTTATCAAACTTTTCGATAATCGGACTTATTTTTTCCAAAATACTATTTGCGTCCGACAGATTGAGTTTTACTCTTGCGCCGCCGTATGCCGCGTAAACCGTGTTGGTCTTAAGGTCCAAAGTAACGGCCAGGCCTTCTACCGCAGCGTTTAGGCGCATACTGCAAAGATTGAAAGTAATCGCTATGTCGGTTCCCGCGGCCGTAGCGTTAAGATTGATATTGCCGTCTTTATCTATTATATCCGCAAGGGATATAATGTTGTAGAACTTATCAACGTTGTCAATAACGGAATAATCCGCTTTGACCGAGGGGGTTGCGGTTAAAGAGAGGCCGTCGGAAGAAACGGATATCTGACCTAATTTAAGGTTATCACCCTCTTCGATAAGGTTAGCGGAAACGTTTAATCCGCTTAAAGACAGCGAAGCGTTAAGACCGTTTTCTGTTTTGGTAAAGGCAAGCGAGGAGAGCACGGAAGAGAGGTCTAAGCTGAGGTTTGAAAGTCCGTCCAAGGACAAGCCTTCGCCGAAAAGAGGAGCAAGACGGTCGAGAAGGGACTGAATTTCGTCCGCGTCGGCATAAACGTCAAGGCCCTTAAACGAAGCGTAAACAGTGCCGTCATGGTATCTGACGTAAAGGTCGGAGCCGTAAAGCGAAGTCTTTGTGGATAATGTAAGCGTGCGTAAATTAATGCACACATCAGCCGTAAGGGAAATATTGCCTGCAGACAATGAAGCCGTAAGGTTTATTTCATAGTTTTCGTCTATTATATCCGCAAGGGAGAGGATGTTTTTAAAGTCGGCAAGTTCATCATCCGGAATTGCGGAAATATCGTCTATGGAAGCCGGTACTGCGTCAATCGAGTAATCCCCGTAAGAAAGCGACAAGGAGAATAAATTGTATCCGTTTTCTCCTGCGGCAAGGTTTATTCCCACGCTTGCGCCTTTCACGGCGGTGGCTATTTTAACTCCCGCGTCGGTTTTTGTAACGCTAAGATTGTCAACAAGCTCCTTTATAAGGGAGTTTACGTCAAGTCCGCTCATTGCGGATGCGATATCCGAAAGGAAACCGAATTTGTAAGTGCCGTCCTCGTTGACGAAAAGAGGTTCAAATTTTTTAATAAGTTCGGGCACATCTTTAACGTCGGCTTTTGCTTTAAGGTCGCCGTATTCCAAATACAATACGTCGTCGCTGAATTTTACGAGGAGGTCGCCGTAAGCTGCGTCAAGCGTCAGGGTTTTCAGGTTGAATTTCAAAACCGCGTCCGAGTCGCCTAAACGGGTTTTCAGACAGATATTGTAATTTTCGTCTATAATGTCAAAAAGCGGAGCGATGCTTATGAAATCTTCGTTTATTTCCGGCAAGGATACCTCGTCTACGGGTTTTACAAACACCTCAAGCCCGTTCACGCAAGCGTAAATCCCGTTAAAGGAAGGTGTTTCTCCGTCGGAAAATTCTATTTCTATATCTGCGTCAAGGCTTCCTAACTCAAGGGGCAAAGTGACAAGTGCAATTCCGTTTTCGCGTTTAAGCGTTGCGTTTGTAAGCAACGAATCGGGATTAAAAGACAACAGGTCAGATATGCTGACGGAGTCCTCTGATATGACCGGCATAATCTTATCGATAAATCCGACAAGCTCTTCTACGGTTGTTTTAAATTTAAACTCGCCCAATCCCGCGTAAACCGAACCCGCACCGTAGCCCACGAAAAGGTCGTTAAGCTTTATATCGCCGACAGCAAGTTCGTCAAGCAAAACGCGTGCGCGGATGTTTGCAAGGTCGTTGGCGTCTATATTTACGCTTGCCGAGCCTACGGCATTTACCGCGCCTTTGATTTCAAGCGAAAGGTTTAAAGGCGTTCCCGTCATGTATTCGTTAAAACCGTTTGTAAGATAATACATGGCGTCGGGAGTGAATTCGCCGTCGTCCTCGGTGATTTCCGCGTCGAGATAAGGGCGGAAAACATCCGCGTCGGGGATTTCTTTTCCTTCGCCTATTGCGGAAAAGACTTCCGTCAAGGATTCTTTACAGGTAACGCCGCCCAGCATATCGACTTTGTAAACGCAGGCGGTTTCGGTTTTCTGTATGCGCCAGTTGCCGTCCATATAGACGGTAAGGGCAACCTCCTCAAAGTTGGGTAACGTTTTGGTGCCCGCCATGGTACGCATTTCAAGTCTTATTTTTGTGGTGGCCAGCGCGTTGTCCAATATGTAACGGTATGCGTATATTCCGTTTTCTTCACCCAGGAATTCAGAGGAAAGAATGGTGTTTTCGGTCAGTACGTATGCGGTTATTCCGTTGGGTACGCCGCCGAACTTGGATATAAAATTTTCTTCTGTCACGCGGTAAGGATCTGCCCCCCACGTTACTTCGTCCACGGATTTAAGGGAAGTTGCGTCGCGCAGTACGTAATTTTTCCCGCTGACAAACATTTCCACACCCACGGATTTAAACGTGGAGTGGGAAAGCGAGCGTTTCAATACCTCGTCACCGTTTACGTATCTTACGGCTTTTACGTTTTGTTCTACACCTAAAGAAACGGTCTGTCCGCTGGATTCGCCCACAAAACTGCCCGCTTCGAGAAGGTCGTAAAGCGCGTAAGCAAAATTATCGGCCGGGCTGTGGTCGGCGGGGGTAGAGCCGTCGCTCGGTTTCTGTTTGACGGTACTTTGCTGTTCGTTTATTCCGTTAAGATTTATGTCGTCGGTAAAATCGTTTTTGTGGCAGCCCAGAAAATAAAAGGTTGCTATTATGGCAAGACACAGCAATATCGAAAAAATAATGATTTTTTTCTTGCTCATTATTTTGGTTTTACTCACTTTGATTCTCCTTTTTATAAGCCCTTTTACGGGCAGGCGGCGAAGTGCGGTTTTTATGCCCCGTTGTATTTACCGATTTGTTATTTTGGTTTAGTCAAAGCAGACGCGTTTTAACTGTCTCGGTAAAAGTTTTTTCCGCAAAACCGAATTGTTACGGTAAAATGCAGGGGCGCAGGTTTCGCCTTCGTAAATATTTCTTCCTTTATGAATTTTTAATTTTCGTTATGCTGACCGCTTTTCGCGGAATCGGACATTTTTTTTCTGTAATCCAGCGGAGTCATGTTTTCGACTTTTTTGAAAACCCTGCAAAAGTAGGCAAGGTCCAGATAACCGCAGGCTTTGGCGATGTCGTTTATGGATTTATCGGTGCTGACAAGCAGTTTTTTGGCAAGCGAAATGCGTTTGTTAATCAGATATTTAAGCGGGGGAATGCCCAGGGTGTCTTTGAATAAATGCGTAAGGTAAAATTTATTGATGTAAAGACTTCTGCAAACGTTGTCGATGGTGTCGATGGTGGTGAAGTTATTGTCCAGAAACTCTTTTACGTCCACATATGTTTTTTTGTTTTCGAATATTGTTTCCGCGCAGTCGGAAGTAAGTCTTAATATATAAGTGACTATTATAATCAGCAAACTTTCGCTGATTATTCCGAAGTAGGGGGATTTAAGCTCTTTTTCAAGCAAAAGCTGTTCAAAATATTGGCAAATCTGGTCGTAAAAGACTCCCGTACCCGTAATTTTAACGGAGGAGTCTTTCAAAAGACAATCCTCGGGGAAGCCGTTGACCTTTATGCGCGAAACGCCCAGAAATATCGTTTGACGCGGCTCTTTGTCGTCGATGAATTCGGAATGGGTTACCCCCGGGTTGCAAACTATAAGGTCGCCTTTAGATACGGGATATTCCTTGTCGTCCGCTTTAAAGCGTCCGCTTCCTTCTTTCAAAAACATAATTTCGCAAAAATCGTGCGAGTGAAGCGCACTCATCCAACCGGGACGAGGCTTATAAGAGCCTATGTACAAGAGTTTGGGCTTTTTTAAGAATATGTTTTTATTGTCAGATGACGCAAATCCCATAGAAAAATACGACTTTATATAAAAAGCCGTGGTTACTGAGCCTTGTATTTAAGAATTTTAAGGTCGGTTATTTTTTTGAAATTGTCGTTGTTGCGCGTTAAAAATTCCTCCGCCAAAGCTTTATATGCAAGCGAACCCACGCACTTAGGCTCAAACAACATGACGGGCAGCCCGTAGGAGGGCGCTTCGCCAAGTCTTATGTTCCTGGGGATTTTGGCGTCGAAAACCTTTTTGCCGAAGAATTTGTAAATTTCTTCCGTTACGTTCTGCACAAGTCTGGAGCGGCTGTCGTACATGGTAAGCACAACGCCCTCGACTTCCAGCTGGGGATTGAGGATTTTCTTTGCAAGACGAATGGTGTTCATCAGCTGGCTTAATCCTTCCAGTGCGTAATACTCTCCCTGAATGGGTATGAGTATGGAATTTGCAGCCGTCAGCGCGTTTACCGTAAGCAACGCAAGCGACGGAGGGCAGTCGATAAGTATGTAGTCGTAACTGTTCCTTAGCGGCGAAAGTACTTTTTTAAGCACCTTTTCGCGGTCTTCGACACCCACAAGCTCTACCTCGGCGCCCGCAAGGTCGATGTTGGAGGGCATAATGTCCAGGTTTTTGACCAGTGTGGGGATAATGGCGGACTTGGCGTCCGTTTCGCCCGAAAGAACGCTGTATGTAGAATATTTTACTTTGGTTTTATCCACCCCGAAGCCGCTGCTGCAGTTGCCCTGGGGGTCGATATCCACCGCAAGAACTTTTTTACCCATAAGTGCCAGATAACTGGCGAGATTGACGCAAGTCGTGGTTTTGCCCACGCCGCCTTTCTGATTGGCTATCGCAATGATTTTATGCATAATACCTCACCGCTGTAAAGATTACCGGAATGAATGCGTTTTTGTTTTACGATTTAAACTTTCTACCATTTTAACATAATTTTACTTATTAAGCAATTGTTTTTAACTTAGGTATATTATATTATTTTTAAAATATTATTAAAAAACCGTTTGTATGCGCGCTAATTGACTTGCGAAAATTTGTCCGCGCCGCTATAATATTAAGCATGAGTATTGTAGAATTCCGCGACGTATATTATACTTACAACCGCGGCGACGCTTCCGAGCAGCGCGCGGTAAACGGCATCAGCTTTTCCGTGGAGGAAGGCGAATTTGTCGCGGTTGTCGGGCACAACGGCTCGGGTAAATCCACGATTGCAAAGCTTATGAACGGACTTCTGGAGCCCGATTCGGGGACAGTTACCGTATCGGGGCTGGATACCAAAAGCAATAAAGACCTTTTCGATATCAGAAAGACGGTGGGAGTCGTTTTTCAGAATCCGGACAATCAGATGGTAGCAACGATAATCGAGGACGACGTCGCTTTCGGTCCGGAAAACATAGGACTTCCTTCCGAAGAAATCCGCAGCCGTGTGGATTGGGCGCTTAAAAGCGTGGGAATGTACGAATACCGCGAGGGTACGCCTTTCAGACTGAGCGGCGGGCAGAAGCAGCGCGTCGCCATTGCAGGCATACTTGCGATAAAGCCCCGCGTCATAGTACTGGACGAATCCACATCCATGCTGGACCCCGAAGGCAGAGCCGAGGTGCTTAAAACCATCGAAAAACTAAACCGCGAGGAAAAAATGGCGGTTGTGATGATAACTCATTTTATGGAGGAGGCCTTGCTTGCCGACCGTATCGTCGTCATGAACGAGGGGAAGATTTACATGCAGGGCGGTAAGGAAATTTTCCGACGCGAGGAGGAGCTTAAGTCCATAGGGCTTACCGTTCCGCTTGCCGTGCGCGTCGCTCACGCGCTTCAGAAGGCGGGTGTTCCGCTTTCCGACAATATAATTACCGACAACGATTTGATTGAAGAATTGTGCCGTTGACTGGAGAAACATGCCGATAAGAATCGAACATCTCAATTATGTTTACAACGAAAAAACTACCTTTGCAACCGCCGCGTTAAAGGACATAAGCCTTGAAATACGCGAAGGCGATTTTTTGGGCGTAATCGGACACACGGGCAGCGGGAAATCCACGCTTATAAGCCATCTCAACGCTTTGACGCGTATTCAGTCGGGCGTTATTTTCGTTGACGACATTGACTTAAGACCCAAAAAACTTGATTTCAAAAAACTCAGAAGCAAAGTGGGCATGGTCTTTCAGTACCCCGAGTATCAGCTTTTTGCCGAAACGGTTTATAAAGACGTCGCATTCGGCCCCGAGAACATTAAACTTCCCGAGGAGGAAATCGCCGTGCGCGTAAAGGAGGCTATCGGTCTTGTGGGGCTTGATTTCGATGCCGTTAAAGACCGCTCGCCTTTCGAACTCAGCGGCGGACAAATGCGCAGAGTGGCGCTTGCGGGCGTAATAGCCATGAAGCCCGAATACCTTGTGCTGGACGAGCCTACCGCAGGGCTGGACCCGAGGGGCAAAACCGAGATTATGCAGCTTGTGAAAAGTATTGCAAGGACCTGTAAAAGCGTAATTATGATTTCGCACAACATGGACGAGGTGGCGGCTTACTGCAACCGCATCGCCGTACTGTCGCAGGGTAAACTTTACGGAGTTTACGAGCCGCGTGAACTTTTCCGTTCCCGCGAAATGCTGAAATCGCTTAAAATAGACGTGCCCGCAGTCACCTCGCTTGCCGCGGGACTTTACGAGCGCGGTTTCAACGTCGACCCTAGCATTATCGACGAAAAAGAGCTTACAGACGCGGTTTGCGCGGAGTATTTCGGGAGAAAACAGAAATGAGAGAAATTACTTTAGGACAATACTATCCCGTAAAATCCGTGCTGCACAGAATGGACCCCAGGATGAAACTCATCATTATGATTTTGTATATCGTGATGATATTTTTCATCAAAACTTTCGTCGGCTTCGGTATCGTATTAGTCTTTCTTGCGCTTACGATAGCGCTGTCGCACGTTCCGCTTTTAAAGGTACTGAAAAGCCTTAAGGTCATAATAATACTAGTCATTTTTACCGTCATAATGTCCGTGCTTTTTTACAACGGCAAAGCGGAAGACTTGCTTTGGAGTGCGGGCATACTCAAGATTTACAAGGAAGGACTGTTAAACGCGGGACGCATGGCGCTGAGGCTGGTGTTTCTGGTGCTTGGACCCACTATGCTTACTTTCACCACCACGCCCGTGGAACTTACCGACGGACTGGAAAGTCTTTTAAAACCCTTAAGCTATATTAAATTTCCCGTGCACGAGCTTGCAATAATCATGAGCATCGCCCTGCGTCTTATTCCCACGCTTGTGGAGGAAACGGATAAAATTCAGTCCGCGCAAAAAGCGCGTTGCGCCGACTTTGAAAGCGGCAACGTCTTTAAGCGCGCAAAGGCGATGATACCCGTGCTTATTCCGCTTTTCGTGTCTTCCTTCCGCCGCGCCGACGACCTTGCCGACGCAATGGATTCAAGATGTTACCGCGGGGCAAAGGGAAGGACCAGAATGAAAAAACTGAAAGTCCATTTCCGCGATTTCGCCGCGCTTTTCGTGATGTGCGTATTCTTCTTTGCCGTGCTTTGGTTAAGATACAATTTCTTTCCCGCGCTTATCGATTTATCCGCCGTTCCCTGGATAATTTAAGGAGGCGGAACTATGCGCAGGATAAGGTTAACGCTTGATTATATCGGTACGGCGTACAGCGGCTGGCAGCGTCAGCCCGACCGAGATACCGTTCAGAAAAGAGTGGAAGACGCGCTTTTTTCGCTGACGGGGGAGCGGACTTCGGTAGTTGCAAGCGGACGCACGGACGCAGGCGTCCATGCTTTGGGACAAGTTGCGCATTTCGACACCGATTCCGATATACCCGTAAAAAATTTTATGACGGGGCTTAATCACTTTCTTCCGCCCGATATAAGGATTCTTAAAGCGGAAAACGTAAAAAACGACTTTCACGCGCGTTTTTCCGCGCACGAAAAGACATATTGTTACTGTATTTACGAATGTCCGTTTGACCGTGCGGCTTATTTAAACCGTGCCGCAAGGGTAAGCGAAAAACTGGACGTAAAAGCCATGCGGATGGCGTCTACGGCGTTTTTGGGAGAACACGACTTCACTTCGTTCATGAGTACGGGCGCGGATACCGTAAGCGCAGTAAGAAACGTCAAAGACGTGCGCGTGGTAAGAAGCGGCGGTCTTGTCAGAATTTTCGTTACCGCAAACGGATTTCTGTACAACATGGTAAGACTTATTGCTGGGGTGCTTGTGCGCGCAGGGCAGGGCAAAATCGATAAAGCGGGCGTGGAAAAACTTATCGCGCTTAAAAACAAACACGCCGTAAGAGAAGTAATGCCGGCGGAAGGACTTTATCTGGTCTCGGTAAAATATTGAAATTAACGGTTATAGCGGGTGACGCTTCGTTTACTGGGCGATGCCTGTGCAAATAAAAATTCGGGAGGTATGAAAAATGAAACTTCATTATTGGGGTACGGGAGCGGCGGAAGGTATTCCCAGCGCGTTCTGTAATTGTAAGGTGTGTCGGGAGGCGCGCGAGAAAGGCGGCAGGTACGTTCGCGGCCGTTCTCAGGTGATGATCGACGACGAGCTTTTGGTGGACTTCGGCGCCGATACTTACCAAAGTTCGCTTAAGGCGGGGTACAATTTGTCACAGCTTGGCGACGTGCTTATCACGCATACCCACGAGGACCATTATTATCCGCAAGAACTTCACAACCGTCAGAAAGGTTTTTGTTACGACCTTAAATATCCGGCTCTTACTTTGCACGGTTCGTCTTCGATTGTTGAAAAATATTACGATTACATGGCGGGAAACGGACAATACCTTATCGATCAGGGCAGGGTTGCTTTGTCGGTCATGAAGCCTTACGAAAAATATAAAATCGGGAACTTCGAGGTTATTCCTCTGCCGGCGACGCACGGTACGGTAAGCCCGTTTGTCTACGTGATATCCAAAAACGGCAAGACGATTTTTTATCTCAACGACAGCGGCGTATTAAAGCAGCCCGTTGTAGATTGGCTGGCGAAAAGCGGTATAAAGTTTGACCTTGTCAGTTACGATTGCACCATGGGAATGCTGGATACATATAACGATTGGGGTGAAAACGCTTCCCACATGGGACTTCCCAGCGTGATTATGATGAGGGAAAAATTTAAAGCCGCGGGCGTGTATAAGGACGACACCGTGGATATAGTAACCCATTTTTCGCACAACGGTCCTAAAGTAGGTTACGGCGACTTTAAACCGCTTGCCGAAGATGCGGGCTTTATCCTTACTTACGACGGGTTTAAAATTGAAGTTTAAGAAGTGATTAAACGCTCTTGCAGCAGTTGCCGCAAGAGCGTTTTTTTGTATAGGTTTTATTTGTAAAAAACAAACTGCCGACAAGCGTATCTATTTTAAATTCTCGAGAGCATAGCTTATAATTATACAAACTTTTAATGTCGCGCGTTGACAAAACTCGATTTTATGGTATACTATTAACAGACCTTATTTAAGATATTTAAAATTTTATTTGTAGGTATGGGAGTATGAAAAGGAAAATAATCGGAATAATGACGGCATTAATGTGCCTTACTCTTTTCGCGTGCTTTGCGTGCAGTCCGCCCAAAGAAAACGAACAAACCGAAACGGACACCTGCTATGTCACCATTGAAGAATCCGATGGCGGCAATATTGACGTGGGCGGTAAATATATTCTCACAAAGGGAGATTCTCTTACCGTCAAGCTTGTGCCTGAAAGCGGGTATAAAGCGGAAAAGGCGGTTTATAAAGATTCCGCAGCCAATCATGAAATCAATGCTTCTCAGTTAACGGACAACACTTTCACGATACATAACATAGTTTCGGACATTGCCTTGTCCGCGGTGTTCGTCATAGACGAGCCGCCCGTCGAAACGGAAATTTTCAGTATCGATACGGTGGTGCTTCCCGACAGGGCGGGAAACATCAACGGCAGCGTTTCCGTCGATAAAAACAGTGTTGAAAGCGGACAAACGGTTGTCCTCACTTTAAAGCCGAACATCGATTACCGTGTGGGCTCCGTTAAAGTCAGCAAGCCCGACGGCAGCGACTTTTACAATCTGGACGTAAGCGAAGTAACTTTGGGAGGCGACCTTACTGTTACGGTAAACGGGGATATCCTCATATCCGTTACTTTTACCGCCGTTTCTTTTTATGACGTTTCGCTAAGCGTTTCGGGCGAGGGAACGGTTACGCCTTCCGCTTCACAGGTGCTTCCCGGAGGCAGCCTTGATATTGCCGTCGCCGCGGCCGAACATTACGAACTTACTTCGTTTCTCGTTAACGGCGAGGAAAAAATCGATGAATTCACAGCCGGCACGCTTGCTTTACGGGACATTCATTACGACGTAAAAATAGAATGTGTTTTTTCTTTGGAAAAGCACAAGGTTACCGTTCTGCCGTCTGAAAACGGCACCGCTTACGCCGAGTCCGAGTATGTGGAGTACGGCGGTGAAGCCAAAATTTACTTTACGCCCGATAAAGGCTATGTTCCGTACAGTCTGACTTACGGGGATAAAACCGTGTCTATAGACCTTACGGGATTCGTGACTATAACCGTAACCCAAGATACCACCGTTTCGCTGGTTTTCAGACCCGAAAAATCAGACATTACGCTTTTCGGCAGTGTTAAGACTTACGGCGAAAACATGCCCGTTTCGGAGCTTAACCTTAAAATATCCGACATAAATACGGGAGAAATTGCCGCCGTGGTGACTACGGATGCACAGGGAGAATACTCTGTACAGCTTCCCAAAGGCATTTACGACGTTACTGCCCAAACGCAAGGTTATTACGATTGCAACGTGCGCGTCGTCCTCAACTATGACGACGTGGAAAAAAATATAGTCGTTCAACGTCCGTCCTTTGAATTCGACGGCGGGGCTTTAAACGGACTCTTCGACGACGGCGAAAAGATTGTCGCGTCGGGAGCCGCGGACGGATACGTTGTAAAAAATAATTTCGTAAGTCCTTATGCGGTTGCGGAAGGTAAGCTGAGCGTTTCGTCCGATTCCGCGGACGGCGCAGGTTTTTATGCGTCAAACGGGAAAGTAAGCGCCGCCGTGATTTACGGCTCTGACGGGGTTTACGTTTACAGAAACGGAGTACTGATTGAAAAAATCGACGTAACAGGACTCGATTCCGACGGCGGGTTCAAGATTATCAAGTACGACGATTATATTTGCGTTTATTTTTTGTCAGGTCAGAACGGCGCTTTATCGCGTTACGACGTGCGCGTCGAGGGGCTTGCGGGCGATTGCGAGTACGGGCTGGCGGTAAAATCTTCGTCAGCGGATTTCGCCGCGGAATTTTCCGCCGTCAACATATACGCGGATTACGCGTATATAGAAAGCATGCTGTTTACCAAAGTTTCGGTTACGCGAAACGCATTCGGTACGGTGCAGCTGGAAGGCTTCGGATCGGAAAAAGTAAGCACTCTTAAGGATTTGACTATACTGGCGCATCCGCTTGACGGGTACGTTTTGGATTACGTCACGCTTAACGGCAATCCGCTTGAACCTGATGAGGAAGCGGGCGGAGAATATATTTTCGTATTTAAACCGGACGACGGATTTTCCGTAAACGAAATCGAAATTCACTTCGTTGCCGACACTCAGCAAAACGAAAACAACTTGGGTACGGTTACCGACGGATTGGGTGCGGGCACAAGTTACGACACTTCGCTTTTTTACCGTAACGACCTGGAAATCGACGGCGCAGATCCCGGGGTCATTTATGTGTCTACGGAAGAGGATGCAGTTTACGGCGGCTGGTTTTATATGGCGGTTACGGGAGGAGGCGGCTCTTCCGCATATCCTCTTTACCGCTCGCGCGATTTGTCCGCGTGGGAAAAATGCGGCGCAGCGGACGGAAATGCGCTTGAAATAACTTCTTCTTCGTGGTCGGAAAGTACCTATTGGGCGCCCGAGCTTATGCGCGATCCCGTAAGCGGCAAGTATTTCATCTATTTTTCGGCGCGCTCCAAAATAGGAAATTCAGGTACGGATTATATTGCTTCAACCGCCAACTCGTATGACAGGCTGTATCTCGGCATAGGCATATCGGACACCCCCGTGGGTCCTTACAGAATGGTTACGGCGGAAAGATATTACGGCGCGGGAGTTACTTCCAATCGCAACGGAGAAACGCTTAACGAGTCTACTCCGCCCATAAACTTCGGAAAGCATTTTGCCGATCAGCTTGCCGGGCAGGGAAGTAAATTCGTGGATTCCGTTACGGGTATGGGTATATGGCCGGCAATCGATATAAGTCCGTTCTTTACCGAAAGCGGCGATTTTTATATTTATTTTTCTCAGCACGTAAGCTCCGCCAACAGCGGTAACCATATATGGGCATTGAAGATGAAAGACATGGTTACTCCCGACTGGAGCACGTTGACTAAAATAGCTTCGCCCAATTATCACCGTTATACGGGTAAAACGGGCAGTATTCTGGAAAAAGACTGGACGGGCGTCAGAATAGACAACGACGCGGGCGGTTCTTTCGACGGTAACATAAACGAAGGCACTTTCGTGATAGAGCACGACGGAATGTTCTATCTTACTTACTCGCCGTTCGGATACGGCAGCAGGCGCTATTCCATAATGCAGGCGGTGGGCGATGCTCCCATGGGTCCGTTTACCAAACTTCCAAGGTCCAACGGTAATCCCGTTATAGGAATAGGTTTTGAAAGCAGTATGTACGACTTTATGGCCGGGGCGGGACATCACAGTTTCGTAAAGGCAGGCGACGAAATTTTCGCGGTTTACCATGCCTTTTACAATCCTTTGGACAACAATGAAAACGGCTCGTTTATGGGCAGAGCAATTGCGATTGACCGCGTACAGTTCGTAGACAGTCCGTATTACGATTTCGATATTCTGCAAGGCAACGGCCCGACTTATTCGCTGCAACCGCTTCCCGAGGTCGCTTCGGGCTACGGAAATATCGCCTCCGAGGCAAGCGTAAGCGCGACCTCCGTTACGTCGGGAACGCTTAAGTATCTCACCGATTACCGCTTTGTTTATCAGCCTTACGACAAGAACATGGAGTTCGAGGCGACCGGCGACAGCGTAATCACCATGGAATTCGCTCAGCCCAGACAGATACGCGCAGTCATGGTTTACTCAAGCTATACGTATGACTATGCGCTTGAAAGGGTGGATAAAATCACTCTTACCATGGCGGACGGGTCGCAGCAGGTTTTAAGCGGGCTTACGGCGGACGAAAACAGCGTTAACCGCTCTAAATGCGTAATGCGGCCGGGCGGCTCCGTAATCGCGGACTTTTTACCCGTAAACGTCAAAAAGATAGAAATTTCGGTAAAACAGGACGATAAATACAATCCTTCCGTCGATAAAATCAGGATAGGCGACATTGTGGTGCTGGGAAAAACGGGCGAAACAAGCTCCGATTCTCCCGCATATAAAAACGCAAACGGCAGTCAGCCGGACGGCTACCTTCTCATTGACGGCGTTACTTCCGAGCCAGAAGTTATAGGCAAAAACAAATACAGCTATCTTGCCGACGACGTTAAAATTGAGGCTTCCACCGTGTTTACGGAAAACGGAGTGTATTTCTTTGCGCGCGCCTATGACGACAAAATAAGCTGGACGGCTAAAAACAAGTTTACCAAAAATACTCACTTCAGATTATATTTCGAGGATAAAAACGGCGGATACAAGCAGATTTACATCGACGCTTACAATCATAAGCTTTTTAACAACAAAATTACTTCGGGCGCAAGCGTCACGGGCAAAATAAACTCTAAAAACACCGTAAGCTTTACCGCGGAGGCTTTTGTTTCCTGGCAGGAGCTCGGTTATTCGTCAGCGATTACGAGAGTAAGAATTCTGCCTGCATATTACCGCGTCGAAAACGCGGGCGAAGGCGTTTCGGGCAAATTGATTCTTCCTCCGTCCGTCGCTTCCGTAAGCGCGGTTTCGTCTTATCCCACATTTACCGCAAACGGATATCAGTCTATGGGCGCGGGCGAAATTTTCGGCGACAGCTTGTGCGGCGATTTCATGACGGAAGGCGTCACGGTCAAGGGAACGGGAGTGGAAACGGACGCAAACGGAAGGCGCGAAGTTTTTTATACTCCCGGTTATTCGGATAATTTCGTGTTTGAAATTTCGGCTGCGGCTTCTCAGGGCGCGACAGGCGGATTTGTTTTATCGTTTGCCGACGGTACGCGCATGGACGTCCCGTTTACTTCTTTCAGCGGTTCAAAAGTTTTCTCTCTTTATAAAGCAGGAAGTCTTATAATGCTTGTTTCGGACGGCGATATTCAGTACGCCGTTTCCGAACAGGACAAATTTAATCAGGATTATTCGGGCGCGTGCGCAATCGGACTGTATTCGGATGGCTCCGCAATACGTTTTGCCGACGCAGAATACAAAGTTTATAAAAACGCTCAGGACGTAACGAAAGAAAGTCCCGCGGGAACTTCGGGTAATTATTTGCCTGCCGTTTCCGTTACGGGCAAAGGTTACGTTTGTATTCCTTCGCCCATTCCTCAGGACGGTAATACGGCGACGATTTATCTTTATCCGGAAGACGGATACGTGTTCGATTCGCTTAAGGTTAACGGCGTTACCGTGCAAGTAACCGACCCGTCGTCGGGCTATCCCGTCGCGGTAAGAAACACGGCGTCGCTTATACAGGCGTCTTTCAGAAAAATCGAAAACTCTTTCGTGCTTTCGGGTAATGTGCTTTCTTCGCCAGACGGCGCTCCTTGCGGCGGCGCGACGCTTACTTTCCGCGAAAAAGGAACTTACAACGTTTACAGGCTTAAGACCGACGACGAAGGCTTCTATTCGATAGTTTTGTCCCAAACCGCCGAATATGTGGTTTCCGTCGAAAAAGATGGTTATCCCGTTGCCGAATACGATTACGCTAAAGGAGAAAAGGAGCCTGAATTTTCGCTTAAGCACTATGCGATAGGCGAAAGCGTCGATTTAAACGGCCAGGTAATATATTCCGATTTAAGCGTGTGGGATACAAGCCGCCGCGACGAAAACATATATACCGCTAGCCAGAACAGGACGGCATATTTTACCGAAGGCGTGGGAAATAACGCAGTAATAAAGTTCAAAGTGACAAACAAGACGGATGTGGGCGATTACACCACGGATGGCGAACTTACCGCCGCGGGCATCGAGTACGACCCTGCCATCGGCATCATCGTCAACAACGGCACAAACTCTTCGTTTATAGGGTTCTGGTCAAGCGGTTACCGCGTGCTTATCGATAATTCCGCTTGGGCGCCCAAAAACGAAAATAACCTTACGGACGAATACGATAACCGTACTTTTGCCGCGCTCAACAGGACGTATTCTTATATGCTCATACGTCAGGACAACAATTACAGATTGTATTATTATTCCGAGAAAAGCGGCGATTACGTCAAGATTTATGACAGCAAGGAAAAGGGACACGATTTTTCTTTGACCGAGGGCGAGGCGGCTTTCGGATTCGGATTTACATCAAGTAAGACTTTCAGCATCGAATTTTCAGACATGGAAATCCTGCTTGACGAGGCGGCTATTCCCGTTATGCAGCAGTATACCTGAAAATTTTGCTGCTTTAATGCCAAAAAGAGTTTGTAATTTAAAATATTTTGCATTTGTTATATTTGTTTTTACCGTATTAATGCGGACGATAACGGGTATTAATCAAAAAAAAATCGTTCAACGGTTGTTTTTCTCGGGGCGATATGATATACTATGTATTAATCGGTAAAATCAATTCGTGAGGAAAGATTACAATGAAAGCATGGACGATCACGGGCGAACACCAAATAGAACTGGCTGACCTTGGCGCGCAACAGGTTTCGCCGTCATGCGTTAAAATCAAAATGCTGACTTCTTCCATCGATACGCCCGAATGTGCTTTGTTCAATAACGGCGGGCAAAATCTGCCGCTCATTGCGGGCAGAAACGGCGTAGGCATCGTCACCGAAACGGGAGAAGAAGTGGTGGGGGTAAAACGCGGGGACAGGGTTTACGTCCGTCCCGTTTCTTCCTGCGGAGAATGTGCGCTTTGCCGCAGCGGACACAAAAGCGAATGCGAGCACAGTTACACTTACGGCAAAACCGAAAACGGAGTGCTGCGGGATTTTATGGTCGTGCCGCAATCCGATCTGATTCTTCTGCCGCCCAAGGTTTCTCCCGACGAGGGAGTGTTTATCGAGTCCGTCGCGCTTTGCATTGCAGCCGTTGATAAACTTAAGCTTGAAAAAGGCGAGCATATAGTTATAGTGGGCGCAAGCAACGTGGGACTTATTCTCGCGCAGGTCGCTCTTTATTATCAGGCTGTTCCCATTCTCGTGGATATGCGTAAAGACAGGCTTGAACTTGCCGAGCGTTTCGGAATTTATTACACCATAAATGCAGTCGATACCGATCCCGTCAAAAAGATTTTTTCTTTGACGTGCGGCAAAATGGCGGAAACTATGGCGTATTGTCTGTTTACCAATATGCCCGTTCAGCGCGCGTTCGAATGTCTTGCGCGCGGAGGAAGGGCGGCTTTCGTGGGCTTTGACGACGCAAAAATCAATCTTACGCTGGACTTTATGCCGCTTTTTCACAAGGCGCTGTCGGTAAGTTCCGTTACGGGGGCGGAAGACAATTACCTTTCCGCAGTCAATATGCTGGCCAGCAAAGCAGTGGACGTATTGCCCCTTATTTCCAAACGCATAAAGTTTGAAGAGGCGGGCGAATATGTAAAAGAAGTCGCGTCCTGCGTTACCAAATACATTACGCTTCTGGTTGAAATAGATAAAATCTGAATAATTCGGGTTTTTTAAAATTATTTTAGTCAAAAACAGGCAAAATCAACGTTTTGTCTGTTTTTTTGTTAAAAAACAGTTGCCAAATTAAGCTGTATGATGTTATAATACTTTTTGCCCGAATAAAAAGGGTTGTCCTTTCCCCGAGGAAAACGGGGACTTTAGACCATAAGGAGGTATTAAATCATGAACAAGTACGAGGTTCTCTACATTCTCGACGCGAAAATCGACGACGCTGCCAAAGAAGCTCTTTGCGACAAGTTCAAAAGCGCTGTGGAAAACGGCGGCGGCACCGTGGAAAACGTCGATAAGTGGGGCGTGAAAAAGCTGGCTTACGAAATCGACTTCAAGTCGGAAGGCTACTATGTGCTTATGAATTTCACTGCTCCCAGCGAATTCCCGCAGGAACTCGAGCGTCAGATGCGCATCACGGACGAAGTCATCAGATTTATCGTAGTGAAAAAATAACGGACGGTAAATTATGAACAAATGTATTTTTATCGGAAATCTTACAAGAGACCCCGAATATCAGACCACAGGCAGCGGCGTTTCGCTTTGCAGATTCAGCATTGCCGTTAACCGCTCTTATTCCAACGCCAACGGCGAAAGAGAAACAGACTTTATAAATATCGTCACCTGGAGGGGGCTTGCGGATAACTGCAGCAAATACCTTTTCAAGGGCAGTAAGGTCTGCGTTGTAGGTCAGCTTCAAAACCGTACTTACGAGGATAAGGACGGCAACAAGCGTTACATGACCGATATCGTCGCCGAAGACGTGGAATTCATTTCACCCAAAAGCACCGACGGTGCGCCTGCCGCAGGACCCGTAAACAGGTCTTCCGGTCAGAACAAAAAGGTCAGCGAACTGGAGCCCGTCGATACGGACGACTTGCCTTTCTGAAAAATTTTTATGAGGTAATTTAAAATGGATAAGAAAAATATCAACAAAAACGTCGATACGGACGATAAGTCCAAAAAGTTCAGACGCGCTCCCAAGAAAAAGGTTTGCGCGTTCTGTGCCGAAAAAACAGAGGAAATCGATTATAAGGACGTGGCAAAGCTTAAAAGATTTATTACCGAAAAAGGTAAAATCATTCCCCGCCGCGCTTCCGGCACCTGCGCCGAACATCAGCGTCAGCTTGCCGTTGCCATCAAACGCGCAAGGGCAATTGCTTTGCTTCCTTATAAGGGAGAGTAAAAATCAAAAACCGCTTTATAAAAAGCGGTTTTTTTGTTGTTAAAAATTAAGGAAGAAAAAGCATTTGCATCTGCTGCAGCGACGTTTTCTTATATGGCAAGAGCCTCCGCATCCGCAGTTACTTTGGGAAGAACTGCCGCAGGAGCAGTCGTTCTGCCAGGAGCCTCCGCATCCGCAGTTACTCTGGGAAGAACTGCCGCAGGAGCAATCGTTCTGCCAGGAGCCTCCGCATCCGCAGTTACTCTGGGAAGAACCGCCGCAGGAGCAATCGTTCTGCCAGGAGTTACCGCACCCGCAGTTACTCTGGGAAGAACTGCCGCAGGAGCAGTCGTTCTGCCAGGAGTTACCGCATCCGCAGTTACTCTGGGAAGAACTGCCGCAGGAGCAGTCGTTCTGCCAGGAGTTAC
>UQSP01000036.1 GCA_900543755.1 uncultured Eubacteriales bacterium | reverse complement strand
ATCTACACCCTAGAGTTCGTCGGCAGCGTCAGATGTGTATAAGAGACAGGGTTGTGCTTGCGGTTTTTACCTCTTCCGCGTGCGCGGCGTCGAACAGCTATAATCTGGCGTATTTCGACGGAATAGCCGACGACGGAAGCTACAATACCGACTTGTTTTACCGCAACGACCTTTTGCTTAACCACGCCGCCGACCCCGGCTGTATCTGGGTCAGCGAGGAGCAAAGCCCCGAATACGGCGGATATTTTTATATGTACCCGACGTCTGTATATTATAATTTCCAGGTATTCCGCTCCAAAGATCTCAACAACTGGGAAAAGCTTGGCCTTGCAATAGAATTCGAAGGTGACGAGGACAAAAGATTTTTCAAAGAAAACCTTTGGGCTCCCGAGGTGATTTACAATCCTGCCGACGGGAAATTTTATATGTATTTCAGCGGTATAAACAGTACTGCCGGCATCACGGGTTCGATAGGAGCGTCGACGTATGAGATAGGCGTTGCGGTAAGCGACAACCCGGCGGGCGGATTTAAAATGTGCACCGGCACCAATCTTTACGGCGAGGTTCTGGACGAGACAAAACCCACAATCGACTTCAACATTCAGCACGGACAGCCGGGCGACCCCTATTACACGCCTGCGCGCACGGGAAAGGACAGATTTTACAATATCGACGTTTCGCCGTTCTTCGACGACGACGGACAGCTTTATCTTTACTTCCGTCCGTCTTATATTTACAACAACGCCTATAAATGTGCGCATCTTGCCGTGGTAAAAATGCGCGATATGGTTACTCCCGATTACACCACCTATACCGAGCTTACTTATCCCGGATATCAGTCGCTTGAGGATTACCGCAACGGCGTCAGATTCGACCTTGAAGACGGCTCTTACCTCGACGAAGCGCCTTTCATGATTAAGCACGACGGCATTTACTATCTTACATACGCTACTCACGGCTACACCCAGCGCGACAAGTATTGCGTCGCAGTTGCGGTAAGTCAAAGCCCCATGGGTCCGTTTATCAAGCTTTCGCCCGAAGACGGCAATCCCTCGCTGTATATCGAGCCTTATATGGATCAGATGGCGGGACCCGGACACCATGCGTTCGTTTATCGCGAAAACGATATTTTCGTCATTTATCATTCGCTTATGAACCGCGCGGCGGGCGACAGCAATCCCCGCGGAATAGCGGTTGACCGCGTGCAGTTTATAGACGGAAGCAATCTGGGCATCAAGGCGGAAGACTACGGCATCACCACCGAAAGCGGCACGTTCGACGCGCTTTACACCAACGGCGCCACCTGGTCGCTTCAGCCGCTTATGGAGTCCGTCAGCGGTTACGAAAACATTGCGCCCGAGGCGTCTGTCACCGCAACAAACGCGGACAGCGAAACGATAAAATATCTCAACGACGGAATATTCGCCAATCATTATTATTCCGCGCATATGGAAACGGTGGTAAAGGAGAAAACCGAAATCACTTTGGAATTCTCTCAGCCTAAGGACGTGCGTGCGATAATGATTTACAACAGTTACGAATATCTGTATGCTTTTTCCATGATAGACAAAATCGAGTTTACGCTTGCGGAAAAGAAAGACGGTAAAAGCGTTGCGGTCATCAGAAATCTTGCGTTCAACAGCGATTACTACAGCAAAGGCGATATGTTTATGCGGCCGGGCGGCTCTTGTCTTGCGGAGTTCGAACCGATAAACGTTACAAAAATTAAAATATATATTTCGCAAAAACTGGACAAAACCAACGAGGGCGGCGACGAAATCGCCATTTCCGACATTGTGGTCCTGAGCAAAAAGGAGGGCTAAACCATGAAAAAACTTGTTTTTGCTTTTCTGACGATTTTGATTGCCTTCAGTCTTTTGGTTGCTTGCGCAAACGAAACGCCTTCCGACGATAAGTATGAATATTCGGGTTCGCTTACGACGCTTAAGGCGCAGTACGACGAAGATACCGTTATAGACGGGCGGCTTACGGAGGACAGGTGGCAGGACCTTGAGTGGATGCAGCATAAAGTGCCTGAAATAAGCATTAAAGTAACGACTTCTTTCAGCGAAAAAGGCTTTTACGTCGGCGCAATCATAAAAGACAGGAATATCGTTTACAATATGCCTTACGCGGGCGAGGACAATTCGGGCCTTAGAATATACGTCGCGCCCATGGACGACTACGAGCTTAAAAACCGTATTACCGCTTATTTCGACGCGGGAAATACTCCCTTTCTGACGGGTGCTTACGTGCACAGTTCGTTCGTGACCGTGCAGGGCGAAGGGGTGAACACCAACCGCAGCGAAGGTATGACGCTTGAATGTTTCTTCCCCTGGAAAGAGTTGGGCCTTGAAGAAAAACCCGAAAACATCAGACTTACTTTTTGTTACAATCAAAAACTGACGGGCGGACTAAGCGGCAGGGGCAAAAAAATATACCCGGCTCTCAGCGACGGCACCAAACTCGGTAAATATTTCATCTTCGGCGAAAACGGCTATGCCGAAGCGGACGCTGAAGACGCGGTTTTAGGAGACAGCGTGTTCGGCTACTCCAAGTCTACTGACTGGAAAGAGATAAGAGAAGCGGACGGGTCGCTGACTTTAAAATCCAACTATACGGGACAAAGGCTTTCCGACCCCGCCGGAAGATATATTTTCTTCAGGAACGTTTATGCCCGGTCGTATATTTTCTCCGGAGTGCTGAAGCCCAATATCGACCCCGTTCAGGGCGCGGGCATTGACAATTCCACTCCTCGTCTGGGTATAATTGCGGGCTTCGATCCCACTTACGGCATGACGGGAGCGTATTTCGACCTCAGAAAACAGTATCTCGATACGGGACGTATTGCTTTCGGACATATGAATTACTTCTTCGAAAAGTGGGATATTGCGTCCGTTTCTCAGTACAAGTTTGACAATCTGAATAAAGAAGACGCCGAAATTACGGGTAAACTCAACGCAAATTACACAAACGGAATTCCGTTTACCGTAATTAAAGACGGCGCGATGATTTATTATTTCCTCGGTAAAGGCAACAGTTGTTACCTTGCCTATATCGACAAACAGGATTACATGGGCGGCGATACCGCATTCGGTTTCTACTCTTTCGCCGCGGACGTGGACATCACCGATATCGAATTCCAAATTCTCGACGGCATCGACGGGGAGGGGACGGCAAACCTCAGCATGGATGAGCTTGCGGCAAAATACAACGTGTACCGCATTAACGTTATGCCTTCAAACAACGGTTATGTTTCCACCGACGTGTACGGCGGAAAATACGGCACCGGCTTCAACCTTTCCGTGGCGCCTTATTCAAGCGATTACGTTTTAAGCTCGCTTATAATAGAAACCGCAGACGGCGCGCAGGAAGAATACGTTGACGAAATCGACGCAAACATGAAGGACGGACTTTACTATATCGGCAACGTGACGGGCGATATTACCATAAAGCCGCAGTTTGCAAAAGTAGATACCGCTATTGTTTCGGGCAAGGTTACCGTAGAGGGCGCAGGTAACGAAGACTGCGAGATAATCCTGGAGTCCGTAAACCATAAAAGCCGCGTTTACAAAACCAACAGCGTGGCGGGAATGTACAACATACGCGTTCCTATGGATAAATACAAGGTGTATTATATAGGCAAGTATTGCGCTTCTCAGGTTTACGAAGCCGATATTTATTCCGACTGGACTAAAGACGTAACCGTACTTAGACTTGCAGTGGGCGGAAATGTAACCGTTAACGGAAAAACTCTTTCGTCCGCAACGGGCTGGAATACCGAAACAGGCGGCAAAGTCGTCAAACCCGAAACTACCGACCATAATTCGATTTTATGGTTCCGCGAGTCGGGCGCCGACGAAAACTTTGCGGTAACCGCTTCGCTCAGCGTTAAGCTCGGCTCGGATTCCGACCCCAACGGAGGATTCGTAATATCCGACGGCAGCAGTACGATTTGTATTTCGATACTCAATAACGGTTACCGCGTTTATTTGGCAAACGATTTCGACGGCAGGTATCAGGTGCGCAACGTTTCCGGCATGGCTAACCTTCTTACCGGCGACGTTACGATTACATTGAAAAAACAGGGCGCAACTTATTATCTTTACGCCGATTATTCCGATAACGTAACGGGTGAGGCTACTAAACTGATAGGAAGTTTCAGCGGCACGCTTACAAGTACCAACAATCCTGCAAAAAGCTTTACGATGCCTTCGGGTGACGTTGCCGTGGGATTAAGCTTCAGGACGGGCGCAACCGTAACCTATTACGACATGGCTTATTCGACTTAACGGCCTTTCTTTTGAGGTTAACGGAGTTGGCTTTCAAGCAGATTGGTTTCGTTAAGGATTTCTCGGATTATGTTTGTGACACGTTTAATAGCTTATATCGGGCAATCATGTCAGTTTGTTTTCTCCGTGGTCGGATAATTATAACAGGTTAACAAGTCGGGCGTAAAAACCCGATGAAAAAATCTAAAGAAAATAAATAAAGAGAGGAGAGGGAAAATGAAAAAAATCAGAAGTATTTTTATGACGCTACTCGTTCTGATTACTGCGTTTTCGGTATCAATGGTTATTACTGCGTGTGATAACGGCGGCGAGAATTATACTCTTGCCATAGATCCCGCGACCGTATCAGTGCAGGCGGGCAGCACCGTTACGCTTGAAACCAACGCGCCTGAAGGGACGGACGTAAAGTGGAAAAGCGAGGACGAAAACATCGCCACCGTAAACGGCGGCGTAGTCACGGGCGTGAATGCCGGCACCGTTACGATAACGGCTCAGGCGGGACAGCAGACTGCCGAATGTTCCGTTACAGTAACTCCTGCCGATACTCAGCCAAGCGAACCGGTGGTTTCGATAGGCATAAGCGCAAACGCGCTTACCGTAACCGTGGGGGACGAACCTACTTTGATTACCGCCACCGTATATATTGACGGAGAAAAGACCGATTCAAAGTCGGTCAGCTGGTCAAGCGGCGATAATACGGTGCTTTCCGTTTCGGCGGACGAAGAAAATTCGCTTAAAGCTTATATTACCGCAATAAAAGCGGGAAAAACAACCGTTACCGCATCCTGCGAGGGTAAAACGGTGTCCTGCGAGGTTACCGTGCTTGCGGCACCCGTAAACGCTACGGGCAAGGTTAATCTTATCACCGCAACGGGCGTCAGTCCCGAGGAAGTAGTGCTTTCAATCGCAGGCGATGATATTTACGACGCTGCGCCCGACGAAAGCGGCAATTTCAATGTTGTACTGCCCCCGGGAGAATATACTCTTACTGCGTCATACGGCTCGGTAAAACAAAGCGTTACGGCAAATATCGACGCTGACAATACCGCTTTTCCCGCGCTTGACCTCAACGCAACGGTGGGCGGTTACGCGGATACGGGTAATCTTACCTGGGCGTCCGCGCCGGAAAGCAGCTCTGTGACTTATACTAACGGCGATTCGGTTACCGTAAACAGCGCTTACAGCGTTGCGTGGATAAGCGGTACGGGCGCCGATACAAGCTTTAAGACCAGCGCGGTCATAAAGGCGGCGCAGGTGGGCGAGGCGGATCCCAGTATAGGTTTCATATTCGCGGGCGACGACGGGGTAATGTATTACGTTTGTGTGCTTAAAGCGCGTATCAGAATTTATTCTCTTACCCGTAACGGCATGACCGACAGCGAAGTTCCCGGAAGCGGCGCGGTAAGCGTTACGACCCACAGCAACCGCGGTATGGAAATCGTTGCAAGCAACGTGTTCGAAGGGGCCGTTCCTGCCGACTTTTACAACTCAACGGAAGGCGAGTACGGTGTCGAATATATCTTTACCGTTGTTAAAGACGACACTGACTACTATTTCTATCTCGACCCGTACACTGACGGCATGAACGAGGCGACAAGCATGTTCTTCATGCTGGAAGAGGGCAAGACCATTCATACCATTTCCGCAAATAAAAGCCATAACATCACGGACATCAAAATGCTGGAAAACAAAATGCAACTTCCCGTCGGCAAAACGGCGGTAGGCGTTACCGTGACAAACGAAAAAATTACGGGCGCGTTTACGTCCGTCAGCTATACCGCGGATACCGACGCGGTAGTGCAAAAGACGGGAAATAAAGCCGTCGTAAACTGCGACGAGCACGTTGACGTTCTTTTCTCGGGCGACGTTGCCGAAATTCAAAGCGGCGACAACGCCGGAGTTTATACTTCCGTGGGCGGATATATTTTCCTCCAGCCCGTTTTGGACGAAGGCTATGCATTAAGCACGCTTACCGTAACTTACGGTGACGGAACGAAGGCTAACGTTCTTCCCTACGGAGATAAATTCTTCTTCTACAACATAAATAACGAGGAGTATACCGTTACGGCGACCTCCGTGCTTAAATCTTCTTCAGTGGCGGTAAGCGGTACCGTCAACGTTGCCGAGGCTTATAAGTACAACGAAACCGATAATACCGGCAGCGACCCCGAGTTTTACAAGTACTGGATAGGTTATGTGGCGCGCGGATACGTTCCCGCCCTGGGCGCGATAGGCTACAACGAAGTGGGAGTCAGGTTTACCGACGCCGACGGCAACGTATATTACGGTACGGTAAACAAAGATTTCACTTACAACGCATATCTGCCCGAAGGCACCTATAAAGCGGAGTTCTTCGATTTCGACCATTACTCAAAATATGTTCTGGCAAGCAAATTCAAGCTTGGCAGCGGAGTTGTCACTTTCGAAAAAATCAACCGCTTGCAGCCCGACAGTCAGACGGGAATTGCAGTTTCGGGTGAGACAGTCACGGTTGACGGTAACCTCGACAAAGTGTCTTTCCAGTCGCGTTACGAGCATAACGCGTCAAGACCGCTTCTTCCGTTCGGCAATACTCAGACCGTGTCGTACGACGAAGAAAACGATTTGTATGTTTCCACCAAAAACATTTATTTGGGAATAGGCAATCCCGTGATGATGTTCGGCGGTAAGGTTATGACGGGCCGCGCGTTTACCTGGGATTACCACATGGATTTGCAGGCGGCAGGCTTGTCTGCCAATCCTCAGGTCCACGTCACGTTAGAGCTTGACGCAAAAAACAACGAATTGCGCCTGCAGGAGCTTTACAACGTAGAATCCGTTACCGTCCGTACCAAGAGCAACACCGAGGAAAGGACTATAAACGGTAAATCCGACGGAAGCAAGTTCACCGCCGTGGTGCTTGAATCGGGACTTGCGCCCGTTGAAGGCGGTTTCGAACTTAAAGCGGTAAGAAACAACAACCTTATCACGGTCATCATAAACGGCGAAGTTTATGCCGAGATTACCGTGGGCGTAGTTAACGTCAGAGTATCTTCGGTTGTTACTACGGAACAGGTTGATTTGTTCGACGGCGGTTGGGCACCCATTCATATCTGCCCGCGCGGAACTAAGGGCGTAAACGGCGGCATAAAGGGACTTTTCACCACCACCAATACCGCGCTTATCAATACGGCAATTACTGAAGCTACTCCTTTAAGCTGATAAATTCGACTCAATTCTTTTTCAACATACTCTCTTTAAAGAGTGCGGCGTCTTGGAAACAAGGCGCCGTGCTCTTTATTTTTTCTCGTTCCGTAAAGTTAAACAAACGATAAAGGTTTTTTTTATCTCGGTTTGTTTCCGCCTTATAAAAACAATCGGTATTATTTTTTATAAATAGTTTGAATGAAAGTATATATAAAAATCAGGCTAAGCAG
This sequence comes from uncultured Eubacteriales bacterium, assembly GCA_900543755.1. Taxonomy (GTDB): domain Bacteria; phylum Bacillota; class Clostridia; order Christensenellales; family Pumilibacteraceae; genus UBA10677. The sequence goes on along the minus strand of UQSP01000036.1, from coordinate 13,102 downwards.
AATTTTCTGTTTTGGATTTTTAAAAAATAAAAATTAAATAAAAAACCGAGTCCGTTAAGGTAACGAACTCAGTCCCGAATAATTCGAAGCTTAAATTTTGTATAAACTTTCGGCGCCTCTTAGAAAATTATCGGTCGTCATTGTAAACCGTTTTACAGGTTTTTGAAAGTAAATAAGGAAAGATTATATTATAAAGCCATGGATAGGAAAAAGTTTTTCTTCCCCAAAAAAACATTGTTTGAGTTTTTTTAAAACCGCTGCGAATAACGCCTTAAGTTATTGCCTTATATTAAGTTTAACGTTAAATTCAGAAAAGACCGCACGGGTCAAGCGCAATGTCTTTTTTCGGCAAAAGGGAAACGTCGAAAATATCGGTAAGACGTTTAAGATTAACGGGGGCGTATTTTGCTATAAGCCCCGCGTTATACGCCAGCATACCGATTATCGGCTCGGGTGAAGAAAACGCGCTTCTTATATACTCAAGGTTGGATTTTCCTTCGCGTTTTGACAGCCTTTCGCCGTTTTTGTCGGTGATAAGCGGAACGTGCAGAAATTTCGGCGGCTTGTAGCCCAAAGTATTGAACAAATAGATTTGCCTTGGAGAGGAAGAGATAAGGTCGCGGCCGCGCACTACTTCGGTCACGTCCTGAAGGGCGTCGTCTGCGGCTACCGCAAGCTGATAAGCGTAAACTCCGTCCGACCGTCTTATGATGAAATCGCCGCATTCGGTTTTCAGATTCTGGGAGTAGTCTCCCATGATTCCGTCAGTGAAAGCAATCGTTTCGCCTAGGACTATTACTCTTAAGCACGGGGGCTTGTCGGGACGTTCTGATTCTTTAAGCGCGCGGCATCTGCCGTTGTAAACGGGCGTATCTCCGTGCGGTGCGGTAGCGGCATGCAGCTGCGCGCGGGAGCAGTAACACGGGTAAACAAGACCCGCTTGTTTCAGTTTATCGGTTTCGTGCTCGTAAACGGCGGTGCGCTTGCTTTGATAAACAATTTCGCCGTCGAAAGAAAACCCGAACCATTTAAGGTCGTCTATGATTTTTTCTGCCGCGGAAGAGGGGCAGCGAAGTTTGTCGAGGTCTTCGATTCTCAGTAAAAAATTGCCTTTTTGCGATTTTGCGCTTAAGTAGGCTATCATCGCGGTAAAAATATTACCGAGATGCATTCTCCCCGACGGGGTAGGCGCAAACCTTCCCGTTACGATTTGACTTTTATCGGCAGATTCCATAACCCGATTATAACGCTTTTTTACGTGCAAGGTCAACAATTATCGCGATGTCGGCAATTTTCAGTCTTAAAAAGCAAGAAAAATCTTGTTTACAATTAATTCGTATTGTATAATCGGATTATCGAAACATTTTACGGGAGAAAAGGGAAATGACTGATGCGCAGATTTCATCGATGATTATAACGGATAAACTCGATTTAATGCGATTCGGCGCTCGCTTTCGTTTGTGGCAGGGGATTCCCTCCGTCGCCGTGACTGAACGCGGCAGAATTTTCTGCACGTTTTACAGCGGCGGAATAAAGGAACAGCTTGGCAATTACTGCGTTCTTAAAAAGTGCGACGGCGGCGTGTGGAGCGACGTTATCGCGTCCGTATACGCGGGCGAAAATTACAGGACTTACGACCCGTGTTTATGGGTGGATCCGCTTAAAAGGCTGTGGTGGATTTTCAGCGTAATGCCCGAGCACGCCGTGTATGCGGTAATCGCTTCCGACCCCGACGCGGACGAAATAAAGTGGAGCAAGCCTTTTATGATAGGACACGACGTTATGCTCAATAAACCCGTGGTTCTGTCTTCCGGAGAATGGCTTTTCCCTTTAGCGGTGTGGGATAAGCAGGTTTTTTCTTTGCGCGACGTAAAAAGCAATCAGCGGGACCGCAAAGCTTTCGTATATAAAAGCGTGGACAACGGCAAAACATTCAAAAAAATCGGCGGCACGGCGGCAAAAGACCGCAGCTTTGACGAACATATGCTTGTCGAAATGACGGACGGCTCTATCGCGATGTATATTCGCACACATTACGGCATCGCCTGTTCGCGGTCGTTCGACGGGGGATGCAGCTGGACAGAACCTGTCAACAGCGGACTGAAGGGGCCTGATTCCAGGTTTTTCATCGGCAGACTAAAATCGGGAAGGCTCCTTTTAGTCAATCATCATAATTTTACGGGAAGAAACAATCTTACCGCCATGCTCAGCGAAGACGACGGCAGGACGTGGAAAGGCTTTCTGACGCTGGACGAGCGCAGCGAGGTTTCCTACCCCGACTGCGCGGAGGGTGAGGACGGCTTTATCTATATCGTTTACGACCGCGAGCGCGGCGCGTTTTTAAAGAGGCTGAAGGACTGTCTCGGTAAGGCAAGAGAAATTCTGATGGCAAAAATAACCGAGGAAGATATTTTAGCGGGGGAAATAGTGACCGAAGGCAGCCGTCTTAAAACGGTCATCGACAAGCTGGGTGAGTATGAAGGCGAGGATAAAAATCCTTTTGCCGAATACGGCGACTGCGGAAAAGAAGATTATGCGCGAGTACTTGCCCAAAAAAACAACGGCAGCGAAATTCTGGACAAAATCTTCCGCGATTACGGTAAATGCTGTCTTGCTTTAAGCGCCGCGGACCGTTTGGAGCTTGATAAAAACTGCGCTTACCTGGAAAGCGAGGAGGCTAAAGCCGACGCGGTCGGAAAAGTAGTGGCTATAAACAAAATAATTTCTTTGATGGCGGCGGCGGAAAGTGAAGGCTACGAGGCGTTTTATGCCGCCGTTGCGGAGCGAATCAGGAAAGCCGCGGAGCAAAACATCAAAAATCCCGATCTTGATTTGGATTTTCTTTCCGCAAATCTCGGAATTTCCAAATTTTACATGTGTCACTTGTTCAAAAAAATCACGGGCACCGCAATAGTTAAATATATTAATTTTCTTAAAGCCGCCAAAGCAAAAAAATTGCTTGTGGAAACCGACCGCAGTCTGCTTTCCGTTTGCATGGAAGTGGGATTTGCGGATACCGATTATTTTTCCAAATGGTTTAAAAAACAGGAAGGCATAACTCCTTCCGCTTACAGAAAGCTTAACAGCCGAGCTAAAAGGTAAAAATCGTTGGTATTACCTTTTGCTTTCGTCCGCAATTTTTTGCAACTACTATTGCGTGCGGAAAAATGTTAAACAATAGTTTTTTAATTTTCAAACTTTATCATTTGTCAATAAGTTATTTTCCTTGCTTGCTATTAAAAAGTTTACATATTCCTTTGCGATTCGGCGTAAAGGAATTTTTACTTAATCCGATAAATTTTCTCCAAGTTGATTATGGCATTTACTTTTAGATAAGCGCATTAATTTTTAAGGAAAAATATGGAAGTTGTTTTTTTGAACAGCCGTAAAAAAGTAATTTTTTTACGGATTTTTTTCAAATATACAAGCATTTTGCAGGTTTTCAGGAAGAGTTTTGTAACGTTTTATTCTTAACCTGCATATAAAATTTGTAACGTTTTATTCTTAACCTGCATATAAAAATGGAAAGCGTAACCTTTTGCAAAATTTTTGTAAAGGAATTGTAAAGTTTTTGTAAAATCACGCTTGTAATAACTTGATTTTTTTTGACCGTTTATGTATAATATATATCTATAAGATATGGAGGTTTATATTACAAAAATGTCGCAGGACATACTTGGTTCTTTGCCTGAACCCGTCAATTACATTATAAGGATTATTATTGCCGCCGTTTGCGGTTTTGTAATAGGTTTCGAGCGTAAGACCCGATCTAAAGAAGCAGGCATACGCACTCATACGATAGTTGCTTTGGGCGCATGTCTTATGATGATTATATCCAAATACGCCTTTTGGGAGGCAACGGGTAAATACGACGGCGCAAGGGTGGCGGCTCAGATAGTTTCCGGCATAGGTTTTCTGGGTACGGGAATGATAGTATACTCCAAAGGTACGCTTCACGGGCTTACCACTGCGGCGGGAATATGGGCTACTGCGGGCGTGGGCATGGCGATAGGCGCAGGCGGAAACGTTATGTATATAGTGGGCGCGGTCGCCACGGTGATTATAGTTTGCGTCCATTTGTTTCTGCATCTTCCCATTAAGCTTTTTGCCGCAAAAGGAATACATCAGATACAGGTTCAATTCGTGTTTACGTCGGGGGCTCTGGATAAAATAAAGGAAATTTTCAACACCGCCAGCATTTCCCGCATGCGTATTCAAAAAACCGACGGACAAAAGACGGGCACCGTATTGTTGCGTACGACTTTGATTCCCGGCGACAACCACTGGCAGCAGATTATGGAAGAAAACGACTTTATTCTTGCGATGGAGTATTTCGAAGAAGAGTGGTAAAGTTGCTTTTTGCGGACAAGTATTCGCGCTTTATCCGTATTTAACGGTCAGGTGTTGTAAAATAACGGTTTGCGGGTTAAAATCTAATTTGGATTTCGGCGCGGATTAAAACTTTAATTGTTTTTAATGCACGCATAAAAGAGTAAAGTTTATATTAAAGAGTGTTTTCATTAAAGCGGAGAATAGCGATGAGTTTTATTCTCTGCTTTTTTTATAAGCGTCGCTCCGTCTGATTTTAAGTCCTGTTCGTCTGACATTCCGCCACGCGGGCAAATGAAAAATTTATTTAATTATAGGTAGTTTTAATCAGAAACAAAGGATTCCGTCTGATTTTAATAGAGAAAAAAGCGTTCGACACAACCGTTATTAAAAAAACGCGTCGGCGGCCGCCGAAAAGCGAAAAAAATTTATTCGTAAGAAAACATGCAAAAAAACCGTAACTTTTCGTTTAATTAAGGAAAACACGTTCAGTTTGATAAAAAAAGGCGAAAAAAACTTTTTTGTCTGATTTTTTCAAAAGTTACGACAAAAAAATTCGTATAGTAAAAAAGATTGCGTTTTACTATACGATATTGTATAATCATACTGAAAAACTATATATTTTTTAAGGAGCACTATAATGAAAATAGCTAAGCGCGCACTTGAAATTACGCCATCGCTTACGCTGGAGCTTACCGCAAAGGCAAAAAAACTGAAAAAGGAGGGCCGCGACGTTGTATCTTTCGGCGCGGGAGAACCCGATTTTAACACCCCTGAATATATAAGAAACGCCGCGAAAGAGGCTCTTGACAAAGGTCTGACGAAGTATACTCCCGCCAGCGGAACGGCAACGCTTAAGAAAGTGATTTGCGACAAGCTTAAACGCGACAACGGGCTGGATTATTCCCCTGCAAACATCGTTGTTTCCAACGGCGCCAAACACGCTTTGTTCAACGCCATGCAAGCTATTATCGAAGAGGGCGACGAAGTTATAATTCCCGCGCCTTTCTGGCTTACTTATCCCGAGCTTGTAAAGCTTGCGGGCGGTGTACCCGTAATCGTGCAAACAAAACCCGAAAACGGTTTTAAGCTTACCGCAGCCGAGCTTGAAGCCGCTTTGACACCGGCTACGCGCGCGCTTGTTCTCAATAACCCCAACAATCCTACGGGCGCGGTTTATACCGAAGAGGAAATAGTTTCGCTTGCCCGCGTGGTGGAAAAGACGGACATTGCCGTAATCAGCGACGAGATTTACGAGGTGCTTAATTATACGGACAAGCCCGTTTATTCGATTGCAGCTTATTCCCAAAAAGTAAAAGACCAGACGATAATAGTCAACGGCGTTTCAAAGACTTATTCCATGACGGGCTGGCGTATAGGCTTTACCGCTTGCGACGCCGCCGTGAGCAAGGCGATTTCAAGCATGCAGAGTCATGCAACTTCCAATCCCAATACGATAGCGCAGTATGCCGCCCAGTCTGCATACGAACACGAGGAAGGCGAGGCTTTTCTTCGCGAAATGCGCGAAAGTTTCGATCGCCGCAGAAAACTCATCATGGCAAAGCTGGACGAAATTCCTTTGCTTTCCTACGTCCGTCCCGACGGCGCTTTCTACATATTCGTAAGCGTGGAAAAAGTGATTGGCAAAAGCTATGACGGCGTAAAAATCAAATCGGCGCTTGATTTTGCCAACATATTACTTGATAAAAAAGACGTCACCGTCATTCCGTGCGAGTCCTTCGGCGCGGACGGATACATCAGACTTTCTTACGCCATATCCGATGAGGACATCGTAAAGGGAGTAGAGCGCATAGGTGAGTTTGTCGCTCATATCAATTAATAAGGTGAAGAATTATGGATAAACACGAACTCAATAAAAACAAAAGGACGGGACTTCTGGAGCGCAAGGAACACGATTACACTTTGCGAAACGTTTCCGAACCCGAACTTTTCCGCGGCATTTACGATTACGATGAAGTACCCAAAGTCGTATTCAACGACCGCAAGGTGCCCATGAATCCCGCCGAAGAGTGGTGGATAACCGATACCACTTTTCGCGACGGGCAGCAGTCGACCGCTCCGCTTACGGTCAAACAGATTACCGATTTATTTAAATTGCAGCACAAACTGGGCGGCAAGAAAGGTCTTATCCGCGCCAGCGAGTTCTTTCTTTACAGCGACAAGGACAAAGCCGCCGTGCGCGCCTGTCAGGAGCTTGGCTACGATTTTCCCGAAATAACAAGCTGGATTCGCGCCAACGAAGAAGACTTCAAACTGGTAAAACAGATGGGAATTAAGGAAACGGGCATACTCGTAAGCTGTTCCGATTACCATATTTATAAGAAAATGAAGCTTGACCGCCAGAAGGCTTTGGACAAATATCTGGGCATTATAAAGGCGGCGCTTGACGAGGGTATAGTCCCCCGTTGCCACTTCGAGGACATTACGCGCGCGGATTTTTACGGCTTCGTCGTTCCTTTCGCGGTTGAACTCATGCGGCTTGCGGAAGAATACAAAAAACCCGTCAAAATCAGGGCTTGCGATACTTTGGGTTACGGGGTCACTTACCCCGGCAGCGCCATTCCCCGCTCCGTTCAGGGTATTGTGTACGGTCTCAATTATTATGCGGGCGTTCCTTCCGAATGGCTTGAGTGGCACGGCCACAACGACTTTTACAAAGTGGTGGTCAACGCAACCACAGCGTGGCTGTACGGCTGCTGCAGCGTAAACTGCTCGCTTTTGGGCATCGGCGAGCGCACCGGCAACTGCCCCACCGAAGCGATGTGTATCGAATACGCTCAGATGCGCGGCACTACCAACGGAATGGACCTTACCGCTATTACGGAAATCGCCGAATATTTCGAAAACGAAATAGGCTATTCCATACCTCCGCGTACTCCTTTCGTGGGAAAAGCTTTCAACGCCACGCGCGCGGGTATTCACGCCGACGGGCTTTTGAAGGACGAGGAAATTTACAACGTTTTCGACACTCAGAAAATTCTGGGCAAAAAACCTACGGTTTCCATTTCCAACACATCGGGAGCAGCGGGTATTGCCTACTGGATAAACGCTTATTATTCGCTGTCGGGCGATAACGCCGTGGAAAAATCCGACCCCGTAGTAAAAGCGGTCAAGGAAATGGTGGACGCCGAATACGCCGCGGGCAGAAATACCATTATGGGCGACGACGAGCTTGATTCCATGGTGCGTATATTCGACAAAGACCTGCACAAATTGTTTAACGACAGAATAAATAAAAAGAAGTTAAACGCTTGACGCTTCCTGTTTTGTTAAAAATACGCTTGTTTCTTCCTTTGTAAGACAAAAATCATCGCGCGTCAAAAAAAGATATTATTCTTTACGCGAATTTCATTAAAAAAACACGACATTATCGGAATTTTATTGTATAATAAAACCAGAATAAGACGATATCGCCCGCTATGTCATAAAACGCGGTTTTCCCCGCGCAAAAATAAAGGGAGGATTACATCATGATCAACATTATTTACGGAGTTAAAGGCAGCGGAAAGACAAAACGCATAATCGACGCCGCCAACGACCGCGCGCGTACCACCAAGGGCAGCATAATTTACGTAACAGACTGTGCCGACCACTCGGGCGAAGTGGACAACTCGATAAGATTTATCGACATCAACCGTTACGGCATCAAGGATGAAGAGCAGGCTTTGTGCTTTATCAAGGGACTGCTTGCGGGCAACTACGACATTACCGATATTTATATCGACGGACTTGCCAAGTTTATCAAGAAAGACGTTTCGCAGCTGGAAAACGCTTTCACGCAACTCGACGGGTTAAGCGGAGATTTCTCCGTGACGTTCACCCTTACCGTTTCGGCGGAGGAAGTGCCCGAGTTCATGCGTAAATACATATAAGATAAACCGTTCGTTTTATAAAAAGTTTTTCCGTTTCGGGCGCGGATTGCGCCGCGGAAAGCAAAGTTTTATTCTTAAGGTATTCATTAAATTTGTCGGACTCTGAGATAAGACCGTAAAGTCAGGTAACGGACTTGCCGATACGGAGAATAAAACTTCGATTTTGCGCAAAACATTATTTCGATTACTATTAAGGAATTTAAAAAAGTGGATTTCATCAGTACCAGAAACTCCCGCCGCGTCGTAAGCGGTGCGGAAGCGGTAGTAAAAGGATTATCGGACGAAGGCGGACTTTTTGTGCCCGCCTTTTTTCCCTCGGTCACTAAGGAAGAACTTGACAGAATGCTGGATATGTCGTATCCCGAACGCGCCGCGTTTATTATAGGCAAGTATCTTCCCGAACTCGGCGCGGAGCTTAACGAATATACCGAAAAGGCTTATTCGCGCTTCGACGGCGACCCTGCGCCGTTGGTAAAGCTTAACGACGGGCTTTTTGTGCTGGAACTCTGGCACGGACCCACGCACGCTTTTAAGGACATTGCGCTTACATTGCTTCCTTATCTTCTGACGGGTTCCAAGAAAAAGCTGGGGGAAAAGGAGCGCACTCTGATTCTGGTGGCGACCAGCGGGGATACGGGTAAAGCCGCGCTTGAGGGATTCCGCGACGTCGAGGGGACGGACATAATAGTCTTTTATCCCGGCGACGGCGTAAGCAAACTGCAAAAACTGCAGATGATGACTCAATCGGGCAAAAACGTCTACGTTGCGGCTATAAAGGGTAATTTCGACGACGCTCAGACGGCGGTTAAAAAAATATTTACCGATAAATCCGTCGCGGAAAAACTGGAAGAGGCCGGCTACAGACTGTCCAGCGCAAACTCCATAAACTTCGGCAGACTTGTCCCGCAGATAGCCTATTATTTCTCCTCTTATCTCGATATGGTCAACGCAGGCGAGATAAATAAGGGCGATAAAGTGAACTTCTGCGTGCCCAGCGGTAACTTCGGCAATATTCTTGCAGGTTATTACGCAAAACGCATGGGGCTTCCCGTGGGAAAACTTATCTGCGCGTCCAACAAAAACAACGTGCTTACCGACTTTATAAAGGGCGGAACATACTCGGTCAAACGCGAATTCTTTAAGACCGCAAGCCCGTCGATGGACATTCTGGTAAGCTCAAACCTCGAGCGTCTTGTGTTCGAACTCAGCGGCAGGGATGACAAACTGACCGCTTCGCGCATGGACAGCCTTAAAAAAGAAGGAGTCTATTCCGTTTCGGACGAGGAGCTTAAAAAGCTTAAAGAGGAGTTTTACGCGGATTGGTCGGACGAAAACGAGGTTTTTGAAACCCTCAGCGATTATTTCGATGAATACGGTTACATTGCGGACACTCACACATCCGTGGCGCTTGCCGTCTGCGACAATTACGTACGCGAAACGGGCGACGAAAACAAGACCGTGGTGGTTTCCACCGCAAGCCCCTACAAATTCGTCGCGGACGTATTAAAAGCGCTTAATGAAACGCCCGCCGCCGACGAGCTTAAGGCAATGCGTCAGCTGGAGGAGCTTACCGCGCTTCCGCTTCCCGATTCGCTGGCGGAACTTCCGGGACTTAAAAAGATTTATACAGACCTTATCGATAAAGACGCGGCGGAAAATGCCGTACTTACTTACGTTAACGGGAAAAAATTATGATTGAAAACAATACCGGCAAAGAAAAAAAAGTAATCTTCAGCGCGCTTAAGCCCACGGGCGACCTTACCATAGGCAATTACATCGGCGCGCTTAAAAACATGGTGAAAATGGCGGAGGAGTACGACTGTTATTACGCGGTTGCCGACCTTCACAGCCTTACGGTGGACAACGTTCCCGCCGATTTAAGACGCCGCAGTTACGATTTCCTCGCGTTTTTCGTGGCAATCGGACTCGACCCCGAAAAATGCACGCTGTTTTTGCAAAGCCATGTGCCCGCCCATGCCGAGCTTGCCTGGGTGCTGAACTGTTATACTCAGTTCGGCGAGGCGCGCCGTATGACGCAGTTCAAAGACAAAAGTAAAAAGGCACCCGAAAACGTCAACGTCGGTCTGTTCGCCTATCCCACGCTCATGGCGGCGGACATATTGCTTTATCAGGCGGACCTTGTGCCTATAGGCAAGGACCAGCAGCAGCATCTGGAGCTTGCGCGCACCATTGCGGAGCGTTTTAACAACAAATATTCTCCCACGTTTATAGTGCCCGACGGATTTTATCCCAAAACGGGCGCGAAAATCTACTCGCTTTTGGACCCCACCGCCAAAATGGGCAAGACGGACGACAACGCCGCGGGAACCATTTTCCTGCTTGACGACGAAGATACCGTCATGCGTAAGTTCAAGCGCGCCGTCACCGACAGCGGCAACGAGATAAAATTTGCCGCCGACAAGCCGGGTATAAGCAACCTTCTTACGATTTATTCCACTTTCGCGGGTAAATCGGTCCGCGAGGCGGAGGAGGAATTCTCGGGAAGTGATTACGCCGCGTTCAAAACCCGCGTCGGCGAGTGCGTGGTGGAGTTTTTCAAGCCCATTCGCAAAAAGTATTTCGAGCTTATTTCCGATAAGGGCTATCTTCACGAGCTTATGAAAAAAGGCGCCGATAAAGCCGCCCGTACCGCATACCGCACCTTAAGCAAGGTTTACCGCAAAGTGGGACTTGTCCCCGCGCCCTGACCGAATGTTTCGGATTGAGAGTTTGCGAGTGTTGATTTAATAAAGTATTCGTTTGACAAGGAACAAAAAACAGTATCATGTTTGGTTACGTCACACCTCTTAAAAGCGAATTGCGCCAGCAGGATTTTGTGCTGTATAGCGCGTTTTATTGCGGAATCTGCGCCGCAATCGGTAAAAACTACGGGTCTTTGCCGCGTTTTACCACAACTTACGACATCACGTTTTTAAGCCTTCTTGTGCACGACGTCGCTAATCAGGAAGTGACTTTTTCTCAGCGGCGTTGCGTGGGCAATCCTTTCTCAAAAAAAGTTATGATTGACGGAAACGGACTTTTAGACCGTCTTTGCGCCGCTAACGTCATTTTAAGCTATTATAAACTTTGCGACGACGTAATTGACGGAGAGGGCGGATTCAAAAGAGTGGCGCGCGCCGCACTCAGAAAGTCGTACAAAAAAGCGGTGCTTGTTCTGCCCGAGGCTGACGTAATCATAAAAAAACGTTATTCCGAACTCAGAGAGCTGGAAAAATCCGGCGAAAAAAGCATCGACCGCGTTTCTCACTGTTTTGCGTCCATTCTCAAAGAAGTCGCCGCGGTATTATTGGACGGCAAAGCAGATGACAATATGCTTTCTTTGTGCTATAATATAGGAAAGTTCGTGTATCTTATCGACGCATTGGACGACGTGGGCGAGGACGCGAAAAAGGGGAATTACAATCCTTTTCTTGCCCTTTACGGCGGATTTACTTCCAGAAAACAATTTTACGAGGACAATGCCGAGGATATCGGCTTTATACTTAATTCTACCGTAAACCGCGCCATAGAAAGCTTTAACCTCATGAATTTCACTCAAAGTTATACCTTGCTTAAAAACATCGTTCACCAAGGTCTTCGCGAAAAAGTCAACGAGGTATTGAAAAGCGAGAAGAAACTTGTCGCCCCTAAGCTTTGACGTTTATGCGACGTTAATCCGGAAAACGTTTAATTTTACGGATTTGTGACAAAAACAATTGAAAAGGAGTCAAAATGAAAAATCCTTACGAAATATTGGGACTTGACGAAAACAGCTCTTTTGAGGAGCTTGAACAGCGTTACAATCAAATGAAAGCCGAGTATTCGGAGGGCAGATTTAAGTCCGGCGCCGAAGGAGCGGAAGCTGCACGCAAGCTTACGGAACTTGAGTCTGCATGGCAGGATATAAAGTCCAGACAAGCGGTTGCCGAGGCGGTCGACGGCGGGGGCGCGGGTGATTTTGCCTACGTCGATAAGCTTATCAAAGAGCAAAAGTACGACGAGGCTCAGGCTGTGCTGGATTCCATGACCGTGCGCGAGGGCGAGTGGCATTATTTTCAGTCCATTATCTATTATAAACGCGAATGGCTCAGCGAGTGCAAAAAACAGCTCGAGGCCGCTATTGCGTGCGACCCGAATAACTTTAAGTACAAAACCGCGCTTGAAAAACTCAATATGGTCATAGGAAACGCCAACGTCGACCCCAGGACCTTGGGAAAGGACAATATCAATCAGGAGCAAATGCAGATGCAACAGCAGGGCGATATGCTTTCCAACTGCTGTCTTGCGTACTGTCTGACTTCGCTTTGCTGCGACTGCACCCGCTGCTGTATGTAATGGACAGAAGGGACGCTACCAGGCGGATTACCTATTCCGCCGTATGTACCGCCATTGCGGTAACGGTTATATTGATTTCACACTTTTCTCCCATGCGGATTGTGCCGCTTATTCTGGCGTCGCTTGCGTTTTACATCGCCTTTGTACGGTGCGGCGCGCTCTACGGTATCGTCACCGTTGCCGTAAGCGTACTTATTTGCTTTTTCGTGTCGGGAATCAACACTACCTTTCTTTTTTTGTGTGTAGTTTTCGCGCCGTACGCTTTGATTGCGTTCTTCATGCGCAAGCTCAGTTATAAGATAATGTGGCAGGCGATAGTAAGGTTTGCGGTGACCGCAGTATTTTTTGCGGCGTGTTTCGCGGTTATGGTTGTGCTTATCGATTATATCGCGGGAACTTCGCTTATGACGCTTATCGAAAAAATCGGTAAAGTGTGGGCGGGCGTGATAATAGTCGTCGCCGCATTGCCCGTGGATTTTTTCTTCTGCTACGCGTCGGACAGAATAATAACTGTCTCTTATACACATCTCCGAGCCCACGAGACA
>UQSP01000035.1 GCA_900543755.1 uncultured Eubacteriales bacterium | reverse complement strand
GCGCCGCCAAATCAAGCTTTACGTTTTTCCCGAAAAAGTTGAGATTTTCCAGAAGGCGGAGTTCGGTTTGGTCGCCTTCGCCCATCATCATCAGCGCGGTGGAAATATCATACGTTTCCTCGCCGATAAAAATTATGTTAAACGGGTTTTCAAACTCATAACCGCCAAGAACGGTCCTTATTCCGAGAATGATATCGTCCTCTTTGTCCGTCGTTCTGTACCCCACGAACGACACTACCTTGTTGCCGTCCTCGTCTACGTACTTGTCTTTTATCTCCGAAACCGTGCGGACAGTATTTGCGGCAGGATCGCTAAAGCGGAAAGACGCGTAAAACACGGTATCGTTGTCGCCGTAGTTCTGGGAAATCGCAGGCTCGGTAAGCTTGCTTATGCGGTAAATACTGCCGTCGGCAAGACTGCCCGTTTGGTCGGGCGCGCCGCCCTTGGTGTTCTTTTCAAGGTATTTGTCGCCGCGGAAAACAAAGGTATTAGTGTAAGACGGAGTATCGCCCGTGATAACGCTTTGCGGCCATATGGTGCTTGTCAGATAACTTATCCTTGCGCCGTACTCGCCGAAATTCAATGTCGTATCACGCCAGACGTCTACGTTAAGCTTTTTAACTTTGGGCATGGCGTAAGCTGCAATAATTTCAGCCTTTGCGTCCACCTTGTTGACGCCTTTTTCATACGGCGAATAGCCGTTCATGCCCGCGTTTACTATAAGCAGCACGCTCAGCACCGCCGTAGCCAGCCCCAGCACGCAAACCGCAACTATTGCCGAAATCTTTTTTATCATGGCTTCTTCCTCCTTTATTTCGCTTTATACAGAAAAAACGTTTTTCTTTCCGCCTTTATTACCCCAAAAGGACGGCAAAACTACGGTTTTGACACAGTTCTCAACCGCTTAACAAAAACGCAAGCGCGCTTTTTCTCTCCTTTTACCGCAAAATCGGCCTAATACCGCTTTATGGTATAATTTTACAATATTAATTAGATTTTGTCAATACCCTTTTTTTCGGGAGGAAATTACGCCTTTAAAGTTTAAGGCGGACAAAACCCGACATATTGCTTTTTCATCGTAGCGGCGCAGTTTATGCCATAGAGAAAAAAGATATTTCCGAATAAACTTTTTTGGGGCTGAAGCAATTTATTACTTAAATAAAACAAAACGGCGGCCTGTAAAAAAAGCCGCCGCCGTAAATTCATAAAATTTGAAAAAAAATAATTTTTGACTTAAATGTTTTTAATCAGTTATCGCTGAAACCGAGGTTTAAATCGGGGTTTTCTCTGACGAAGCGGTTAAACGCATAACGGGAGAACAGCGGCACCCAGATGTAGTATAAAAATATTCCGCCCAAAAGAAAGAATATGGAAAAAATTCCCGAAGCATAAGCCGTAAACACGGCGTCCACCATAAAGATATAAGTAAGCGCAGAAGCCGCCGCGCCGTTGACTTTTGCCCAGATTTGGGGATTTGCCATGGTGCGCTTGTTTTTCACGCCGAAAAAGGGATTGGGCTTAAGGTCGGGCAGACAGTTGGAAAGAACGCAGAAAACCAAACACAAAAGCGTACAGATCAGCGATATGTAGTCCATTTTTGTAAACACAACGGTAACGTCCATTTTGCTTACGGTGAGATACACAATCCAACCGATCACAAATACGTAAACGCAACTTAAAACAAGCGTGGCAACAACGATAATCGTAAAATTGTCTTTTATAAGTCCGCGGCCCCTCAGCGTGCGCGCAATAACGAGTATGATAAAGGGCACGGCGCAGAATAGGCCGACGAAATTAATCTGATATACGTCCAGCTCGTAATATTCTTTTGTGGCGATGTCCATGAAAACAAAAGGGCTTTCCACAAAACTCTGGATAAAAACAATAACGATAAGCGGTAATACGCTTACGAGAAGAACTATTGAAGAAAACCATCTTTCTTTTCTGTTCATTGATCCTCCGCCGCCGGATAAGGCACGGCTTTCTCTTTGATTTACGCCGATAACGTTTTTATTATAACATTATTGAAAAGCGCTGTCAATACTTATATAGTATACGCAAAAAACACAAACTATCGGCGGTAATATAATTAAACTCCACAAAAAAGCCCGCTTTTTACGGCGGGCAGAATTGCTGCTGTCAGGCGTTTTCGGCAGGTAAATCGACGCTTACCGACTTGACTTTTTTCGCAAGCGCGAGATTGATTATTATTGCGACAAGCGCAAGGAAGGACAAAATAAGCCCCGCAATCGCCGTACCACCCAAATCTATTTCGCTTGATGAGGTCAGAAGGTCGGATTTTTCAAAGCTGTTTACGATAACGACGTTAAGCACAAGATAGGCTATGAACATAACCGTATTGACTATTGCAAACGCTAAGGCAAATTTATTGTTTCCTTTTTCTTTGTCAAGTGCCTTCAGCGCGAAATAAAGCACAAGCGCGGCAGAAACGACAATCAGCATAAATACCGCGAATTCCGCAATGAACATGGCGTTTATACCAACGTCGATATCGCTGATCTGGATTTGCGAAAGTCCGCTTGTTATCATAAAATCACTCATTATCATGTTGAAACTGTATTTTTCGTCCGCGATTACAATAAACACGTTTCCGAATATGCCGGCGGCTATTGCGATAAACACAGCCGCAACGGGCAAACTGACGAGTTTATAAATTTTGTCCTTGTATTCCGAGCCGCGGCGGACAAGCTCCAGCACAAACGCGGCAGTCATCAGAACCGCGACGACAACTATTTCCGCTATGGCGGGCCCGTTAAGCAAAATGTTTAATTCAAATAATTCGTTGCCGTAATTGTCGTAAAACGATTGACCCCCCGCAAAAGACGTAAATCCCAATACGGTAAACAGCGAAAGCATGGTGGTTACAACGGGCGGAACGGCGTATTTATACATTTTGAATTCCTTTTTGCCGATGTTTTTGCAAAAAGCATAAATCGCAAGTCCCAGATAAGTAAGACACACCACTATGTTTGCAACCAGAACTACGGCGCACAGCACTGAGGGCGCAATTAAAACAAACATGCCCTCGGTATAAATTTTATCGTAAACGGATTCAAGCGATTCTATATAATCGATTAAAGCTTCCCACTGCTTAAAAATCAGGTCTATGGCGTTTACGCTTGCCGACGCGCTTTGCCTGCCCACTTCCGCTTCAGCGCTGTAGCCGATGAAAAACGAGAACACGGCCATACAGATAATTGCGCCGAATAAAAGAGAAGCTTGTATTATAAACATTATTTTATCCTTAAGCGCTTCCCTGTTTGCAGTTTTTTCGGCGCTTAATTGCGGGTCAACGGCTTTAACCGCCTCTTGTTTCGGCGCGGCTTTTACTTCTTCGTGTTTCTCGCCGCACTTGGGGCAGAAAATGCCTTCGTATGCCGTCCCGCACTTAGGACAGACCGTTTTACCGTCCTGACGCGCGCCGCAGTAATTGCAGTACACGTTTCCTTCGTCAATGGATTTGCCGCACCTGACGCAATTCTTCTTGCCGTCCACGCGAGAGCCGCATTTCGAGCAAAAAATTGCGTCGTCGGGCACAAATTCTCCGCACTTGGGACAATTCATCTTATTCCTTCCTCTCTTCTTTTTCAGTTTATTTTCAAATATTATAACACCGTAAACTTTATCTGTCAATATCAAAAACAAAACTGTGTCTTTTTTTTATAAAATATTTAAATTAAAACAGGTTTTCTGTTTTTCCTCGTTTTATTAAAGCTTGTTTTTGGGACAGGCTTTTATGCACAGTCCGCACACCGCGCCTCTTCCGACGTCCTTAAACGTCTTCATAAATCCGGAGCACTTTTCCGCGTCGAAAAAATCCTCTCTTGCGCCCTTAGGTGAAGGAGTCAGACCGCTTATCGCGCCCGCCGGACAAGCCGAAACGCACGCGCGGCACTCTTTGCATGCAAATTCCGCTTGTTTTCTTTGCGGCTCCAGCGGCATATCGGTAAGCACCGTCGCAAGCCGCACCTTGGAGCCGTATTCGGGCGTAATCAGCAGACAGTTTCTGCCCACGTAACCCAGCCCCGAAAGCACCGCCGCGGTTTTGTGCGGGAAATAGCCGTAATACCTGCCCGATACGCTTTGCGACGCCGCCACGGGAAACGCCTGAAACCCCTTTTGCTCGATAAATTTGACCGCCCTTAAAGCAATGAGGTCAAGCTTGGTGTTTACGGTGCGGTAATGCTGAAAATACATCTTGCTGGGCGCGCCGTCTATGGTTTTAAGCACGCTGTCCGACAGTTTGTATGCAACGGACACGGCATAGGGAAAAGGCGCGTTTTTTACGTCCTTAAGACAGCAGAAGCCTGCCAAATCCGCGCCCTCTTCGATTAAAACGTCGTAAAGTTCTTTTTCGTACATTTGTTATGTTCCCTTTTGTGTAAAGTTTTCCGATTCTGCCGACCGAAATTATGCCCTGCCCGTTTAAGTCTGACTCTGTCTGATTTGTCTGTCCTTTATCTTAAAAAATTTCTTTGGTTTTTTATTCGTTTTAATTAAACCCGATTAACCCTGAAATTACTTAAGCGTTTTTTCTGCCCGCGCGAAGAATTGTAATTTTTATTTCGTTATAAAAATCCGATTTTACGGTTTGAAAATTTTTTTCATTAAAGTCGGCGTTTTTCCGCTGACTGACGCGGAAGAATAAAGGCGCAAAAAAATCTTTCCGACTTTTTGCCGTTCTTTACCGCAGGCCGCTTTTTCGCCGCAAATGCCGCGTTTTCAGTTATTATTTAAAACAAGCTCCCGCATAACGCACGCGGCAATCGTCATGCCCGCCACCGCAGGGCAAAAGGATATGCTTGCGGGAGGGCGTACGGAAACGACGGGTTTTTCCTCCGAATACAGCACTTTAAGCTTTGTGACGTTGCGTTCTTTAAGCGTTTTTCGCATGGCTTTGCAAAGCGGACATACCTTGGTGTCGAATATGTCGGCTATTCTGAACGCCGAGGGGTCCAGCTTGTTCCCCGTACCCATGCAGGAAATAAGATTGATGCCTTTTTTAAAACAGCGCACGGCAAGCTCGGTTTTGGCGGCTACGGTGTCCACCGCGTCCACGACGTAGTCATATTCCGCCAGATTGATTTCATCGGCGTTTTCGGGCAGATAAAAAGTCCTGACGGCGCGGCACTCGGCTTCGGGATTAATGGAAACGACCCTCGATACAGCCGCGTCCGCTTTGTATTTTCCCAGATTTTCCTCGGTCGCAAGTATCTGTCGGTTAAAATTGCTAAGCTCTATTCTGTCGGGGTCAACGACGTCTATTCTACCCACGCCGCCGCGCGCAAGCCCCTCGATGACATAGCCGCCCACGCCGCCCGCGCCGAACACTATTACCTTGCTTTTTTTAAGTTTGTCCGCCGCCGCTTGTCCGATAAGCGCGACGGAACGCGAAAATCTCTCGTCCATAAGTCAATTATACTCTTTTTCACGGTGAAAAGTCAACACTAACCGCCTTAAGCCTATTCGGGGCATTTATTTTCCCCATGAAGCGAATATGTCGCGCACTTAAATTGCGTACAAAAAGCTATCCGCATTGAATTTTCCTTTAATTTTATCCGCGCGTCGGCAAAAATTAAGGCGTATTTTCTTCTTTGCTCGGGGCGGTGTTTCTGTTGTAGTAGATGTAGTATTTCTTCCATAGTTAACTTCGCTTTTCAGTCATGGTCGGGGCGGTGTTTCTGTGATAGTTGAAGCGGTGTTTCAGACATAATCGACGTAAAGTTTCTTTCATATTAAACGCGGTGTTTCTGTTATAGTAAATGTAGTATTTCTGCCGTAATTAACTTCGCTTTTCAGTCATGGTCTATGTAGTGTTCCTTTCAAATTAAACGTAGTGCTTATGTTGTATTAAATATTATTTCTGCCGTAATTAACTTCGCTTTTCAGTCATGGTCTATGTAGTGTTTCCTTTCAAATTAAGCGTAGTGTTTATGTTGTATTAAATATTATTTCTGCCGTAATTAACTTTGCTTTCCAGTCGTGGTCGGGGCGACGATTAAGACGCGCGTTTTTACGGCGAAAAACCTTGCGTTTTTTTAACGCTGCTAGGTTAAAACGCGTTTGATGCTTTTTTTCCGATTGCTTGGCAAAACGGTTGCTGACTTACAGTCCTTTGCAAACAACGGAAAAAAACAAAAGCGGCTCAGGCGAAAATAGTTTTACCCGAAGCCGCTTTTAAAAATTTAGCTTTGGCAGGTGAAACCGCCCTGCCGCACGGTGAAAATTTATTTAATAATCCTATGCCGCGATAACTTGCGGCTTTAAACTTATTGCACACGCTGACGCCGTAATATAACGCGCGGTCTATGCCGAAAAATCAACACGATAATCTTGATAAACAGCTAAACCACGCCGTTGATGTCGTCGGCTTTTTTTGCTTCCTCGTCCTGTAAATCCGCCTCTTCCGAGCCCACGGGCACGATATCCTCGTCGGGCATTTCGTCCCAGCTTCTTGTGTCGAAGTCGATGTTTTTGAAAGCTCCTTTTTTCTCGAGGAGTTTGACGGCGAAACCGCAGCCGAACGTCGCCGCCACGATAAGCCAGCCGATAATCTGCGCCCAGACGGGATAGCCGCCGTAGCCGCCGCTTGTGCAGTAACTTACGAAATTCCACACGAAAAGCGCGGCGAGAATAAGCGGACAGACTACTTTAATCATCCAGTCGTACCACGCGCCCAGCTTGATTTTGCCCGTATTGAGGTTAACTTCCTGTCTGAGTTTTTCGGTTTTAAAGAACCAGCCTATCGCGATGCACTCGATGATGCCGATGCCGATAAGGCTGACGTTATTGGTAAAGTAATCCACAAGGTCCAGCCAGTTGAGCCCCGCTTTTGTGGCGAACAGCACGGAAATCAGCCCCGCAATCAGACACACGTTAAGCGTGGTTTTTCTGCGGTTGAGTCTGAATTTGTCCGAAACGGCGGTGGAAATACCCTCGACGATGGAGAACGCGGAGTCAATGGCAAGCGTCAGAAGCGTAAGATAGAACAGCACCGCGAAAATCGAGTTGAGCACCGCGCTTGAAGAGAACGTTACCAGCGCCATGGGATAAACGACGAACGCGAGTCCCACGCTGCCCGATTCCATAAGGTTGCCCAAGTTGCCCGTGGCGCCCAGCGTGGAAAACATGACAAGTCCGGCAAGAAAACTTATCGCAAGGTCGGACGCGCTTACTATCAGAGCGTCGGCGACGAGATTGCTGCTTTTTGCCACGTATGAGCCGTACGCTATCATTATCGCCATCATAATCGACAGCGAATAGAACACCTGACCGAACGCCGCAACCCAAAGCTCGGGATTGGCGAGCGCCGCCCAATCGGGTACGAGATACGCCCTGACCCCGTCGCCCGCACCGGGCATGGTAAATCCTTTTATCGCGAGAATAAGCAGGAAAATAACGGGCAGAAATACGGTGAATTTTACGACTTTACCCACGCTTTTCGCGCCGTTCCTGATGCAAAGGTATATCATTACCCACGCAATCAGAAGCGCAAGCACCATTCCTCCCGGCACGTCGTAACTGCCCGTGATGGGCCCCGCCTGAATAACGTCTTCCATAAAGACTTTGGACGCCGCCTCGGTGTTTCCCGTAAGCGAGCCTAAAGAAAACGCCTCCACAATCATGAACAGCACCCAGGCAAGCACCACCGCGTAATAGCATACTATGAAAAACGCGTTGCCTACGCCCGCCCAGCCGATGAATTCCGCCTTCTTGTTAATGCCGCGCATCGCTCCGGGTGCGCCGCTGCGCATCTTTCTTCCGATGGCAAGCTCCATGGTAAGAAGCGGAAAACCCAGCACTATCATGGCAAGCACGTAAATAAGCAAAAACGCGCCGCCGCCGTATTTTGCCGCAAGTCCCGGAAAACGCCAGGCATTGCCAAGCCCCACGGCAGAACCTATCGCCGCGAGAATAAACGCGCCGCGAGACGCCCAACCTTCTCTTTTCATGTTTTTCTTCCCCTGTTTTTAATAATTTTTCTGCTATTTTAGCACAACGCCGGCTATAAAGCAAACGTTTATTCCGCGGTTTAATTCAGCCGATTTATAAAAAATGCCCGATAAAACCGTTTTTTGGCAATGTTTTTTCCGCCGTTTTGTTTTTCTGCCCGTTTTTATCCGCAAAAATCCCTTTTTCGCGCTTTAAGGAAAATTTATGTTTTTTTATTCCGCATTCTCGTTTCTATCATAGGTTTTACGGGATTTAAAGGCTTTTTTAAATTATTTTCCTCGCGGCTGCACGCTTGTCGCCATTTTGCGCCTGAAATTCGCGCCCGCTTGATTGAAAAACAACCCTTTACGGTGCAAGCGGTATTATTAAAGTTTTACCGTTGTCTTACGGCACAAACGGTATTATTTAAAAACTTTTTAAACAAACAAAATTCATATCGGTTTAATTTACGGAAAAATCCGCGCCATTTTTACCGATAAGGCGCAAAAAATCCGTAAAACCGATTTTTAAGGTTTTTTTCAAAACGCAAGTTTTTGTTTCTGAATACACGCTGACTGCTTCACCGCTTCTGCTTTAAGCGCGTCGAAAAGAATACCGAATGACTATGCTTACAACTTGTCTTCTTTAATGGCTGTCGGCTTTATGCGGTTATGTCACTTTTACTCCTCCACGCCCGCTTTAAGCGCGTCGATAAACTGAGTCGCGGTACGGCCCGACTTTTTGTTCTGCGCGGTCGCCCACCTCAGCGCCAGCGAATCGAGTTTTTCGGGCGGCATTTTGATTCCTTCCGCTTCCGCCAGAGCCGCCACTATGGCAAGGTATTCCTTCGTGTCGGGCGCGGGATAAAACAGCGACAGCCCGAAACGCGCCGAAAGCGAAATTTTTTCCTCCACGGTATCGGAGCGGTGTATGTCGTCGCGGCTGATGTCCGCGCGGTCGGAGAACGTCTCTTTGATCAGGTGCATACGGTTGGACGTGGCGTAAATCACGACGTTGTCGGGGCGGTTGCCTAAGCCGCCGTCAAGTATGGCTTTGAAATACTTGTATTCGGTTTCGTTTTCCTCAAACGACAAGTCGTCGAGAAAAAGAATGAACCGAAAGCCTCTGCCGTCGATATCGGACATCAGCTTTGCAATCGCGGAATACTGGTGCTTGTAAATCTCGATAATTTTCAGCTTGTAATCGCGGAAATCGGGAATAAGCGCCTTGACGGAGGTGGACTTGCCGGTGCCCGCGTCGCCGTAAAGCAAAACGTTGTTGCAGCTTTGGCCGCGCACGAAAGCGTCGGTATTGTCCCACAGCGCCTTTTTCTGCCCCTCGTACCCCACAATCGAGCCCTTGATTTTGGGCGCAAAGTTGGGAACGGCGGTAAGACTGTATTTTTCGCCGCCCTCGTCGCCAAGCCTGAACGCGTCCGCCATGCCGAAAAGCCCCGCGCCGCCCGACAGATATTCGCTTTTAAGCGCGGCAAGCGCCTCTTTTGCCGCGGCGGTTTCGTCGCCGTTTTCCGCCTTTTCTCCCGCCTTGACAAGAGCGCCGCCCAATCTTACGATTCTGTTTGCGGCGTAGGTGTTTTTCTCCTCGCCCGCGCGGTAATCGGACACAGAGCCGCCGAATATTTCGTCCGCGTAACTTTTTATCCGGTTATAGGCGGCAATGACTTTTTTTACGTCCGACAGCGCAAGCGCGCTTATCGTTTTGTCGGCAAGCCCCTTTTCCGCGCACAAAGAAAAAGCGTTTTCGCTTGTAAGAAGTTTGTAACTTATGTAATTTGCAACAGCGTTGCCGCTTATTCCGTTTTTCTCGGCGCAGTCTGCGGCGGCGGCAATCACTTCGTCGGGGTCCCCGAACAAATCCGAAAGGTCGTAAAACAAAGTCTTTTCCATATTTTTCTCCTGAAGACGGGCGGTTTTTCTTTGGTTTGATTTTTAACCTTTAATCCGCATCAAGCCGTCTTATAAATAGTTATTTTTTGTTTTTTTCTTAAGCGTAACCTGATAAATTTATTATCGCTTAACCTGTCTTTACATAATTTAATTTTATAAACAATCCGGTTTGCTTTTACAATATTTTTATTTGCTTTAAAAAAACCTGCTTAATGCGCATTGACGAAATCCGTGCTTAACTACGGTTAAGAAAATCCGTGCCGCACCTTCGCTTTTTTACGTCCGATTATAATAAAACAAACGCAAACTCTGCAGCGCGTTATTGTTTCAGCTCACGATAAGCGCGTTAACCACGTCTACCGCCATTCCGAACAGCACGCATACCGCGAAAACGAACAGGACGATAAGCAAATTTTCTTTGACGTTTTTGTTTTCTTTAAAAAGGACCGCGTAGCCCAGCCCCGCGCCCGCGCTTAGTCCTGCGACTGCGGCGCCCAAAGACAGCGAGCCCAGCGCATACAGCCTTGATATTACCACCGAGGCGGCGCAGTTGGGAATAAGCCCCACCAGCGCGGCGAAAAACGGCTGCAGGAAAGCGGTTCTATTTAAAAACGCGCTAAGAGCATCCTCTCCGACATAAAAGATTATCGTTCCCAGCGCCAGATTGACGATAAAAATAAACGCCAGCACGGTAAGCGAATGAATAAGCGGATGCAGAATCAGCGTACCTACGCCCTCTTTTCCGCCCGTAACGCTGTGTCCGTGACAGCCGTGACAGTGAAGGACGTCGCCCGTGTCTTTTTTATCGGAGTCAGGCATGTTTTTTTCGCCGTCCTCTTCCCTTTCTTTATTAGAGTCGGTGACGTTTTCTTCCTTACGGTTGTCCGTTTGGCTTTTGTCCGACGCGTTTTCGCGACTTAAAATATCGCGTTTTTCCTCGCACGGAAGCACGGCGGAATTACGGCTGAGGGCGCAACCGCATTGCGGATTTAATTTTTCGTCCGATTTGCAGTCTTTTTCTTTGCCTGCGTTTAAATTAAGCTTAGCGGCGTCCGACTGATGAGTTGTATTTTTAACTTTACCGCGGATTTTAAAGCCGTTTTTAAAGGTAAAATGCAGGAAATACCCTACCGCAACCGCAAACGCGAACTTTATAAGAATAAGCGGAATCAGTTTCGGCGCGGCGGTATAGTCTGCAAGGATAACGGGAATCGCCTCGTCGGACGTTGCGATAAACACCGCGACAAGCGTCCCGAGCGTAATTTTCCCCGCGGAATAGAGATTTGCGGACACGACCGAAAAGCCGCACTGCGGAACGATGCCCGCGGCGGCGCCCACCAAAGGCGCAACGGGTGAAAACAGCACTTTTCCCGTCGCAAACCTGTCGGCAAACTTGCGCTCGGCTATCTCGATGACGAGGTATACGGCAACGATAAAGGGCGCAAGCTTTAATGTATCCAAAATGGAATCTGAAATTACTTCGTGCATTTTTTCTTAAAACAACCTTCGTTGTTTTTTTTAATTATATAAAAAGTTACCGAATACGAAAACCGACTTAACCGTGTTTTCCAAGGACAAAACAAACCGTAATTTTCTTTGTTTCAGCCCTTAACTCAAAAAAAACACGAACAAAAAGCAAATTATACCAACGAGCATAAGCCGCGCATGACTTCTCCGCCTGCGGGAGAAACGGTAAACGCAACGGAAAGCGCGGTTATGTGCAGCACCAAAGACGCCACGTAAACGACAAGACAATACCAAGGCAAAACCGATTTTCGCGCAATCATCGTCAGCGCGATTACGCTTGCCGCCCCGCCCAAAGCGCAAAGGACGGCGGCGCCGATTTCATCTTCCGTTTTTACGGTTTCGCGCGAAAAATCGAATTCCGCTATCCATGCGATGAGCGCGGTAATGTTTATTGCCGCGAGATAACCGCTGTACACTATACCGATCAATTTTTTTTCTTCCTTTTTAATTATTAATGATTTTGTCTCCGTTGTTAACACTGCACTCAACTACGGCGCTGTCTTAAAAATTCGTCCGTTTTAACCCGTATCTTCGGCTTTTTATCGCAGTTAAGGGCTTTGCTTTTTTTTTACGGATTTTTCCCTGACGCGCACGGTTTTAATTAAATAACGCGCCCGACGCGGATTACCTGTTATATTCGGCCATTTCCCGCCTTGCCTGACGGTCGAGGTCGCGCTCCTTGATAGTCTGCTTTTTGTCGAAAGAGTGTTTGCCTTTACACAGTCCCAACTCTATTTTTAAGTATCTTCCCTTAAAATACGCCCTAAGAGGCACCAGCGTAAGACCTTTTTCGCGAACTTTGCCGATATAGCGCGCTATTTCCTTTTTGTGCAGTAAAAGCACACGGTCGCGGCGCGCTTCGGCGTTGAAATACGAACCCTTTTCGTAAGGCGCGATATGACAGTTTTTAAGCACTATTTCGCCGTCCTCTACGAAACAGAAGCTGTCGGCAATGTTGATATGCCCCATTTTGGCGCTTTTGACCTCCGCCCCCGAAAGGGAGATGCCCGCCTCCGCGGTTTCCTCGACGAAATAATCGAAACGCGCTTTTTTATTGAAGGCTACTTCCTTTACGCCCATTTTTACCTCTCTTTAAAACGAAAACCTTTTTACCCGATTTTTATTTAATTGATACAGGGACTGAATTTTCTTGTCCGTCCGGTAATTTTTGCCGTAACGCACTTTTTTTAACTGATTTTACGCGCTTAAATACGTAAAAGCCTGATTATTATACGCTTAAATACAAATGTTTTACAAGCAAAACTCCTATTGTTTTGCGGCTTTTTTTGTCTTATTTTGTTAAAGCGCCGATTTTTACCGCGTTTTACTTGCCCACGCAGAATTTTTTGAAAATTTCCTCCGCCACGGCGTCGCTGCCCGTAATGCCCGTAATGCGTCCCAAAGCCGCGTAAGCCTCGTTAAGATCCGCGGAAATAAGCTCCGTAGGTACCGTGCCGACGTTTATACACGCGCGGTCAATCGCCGTCTTTGCCGCAATCGCCGCCCCGTACTGGCGCGCGTTGTTAAGCTGCGCCCCTTTCGAAGAAATCAGTCCGCAGGCACTGAACAGCTTTTCCTTAAGCTTTTCTATACCCTCTCCCGTCTTTGCGCTGACCGAAATCACGTTATCGTACTGCGCGGCTTTGCCGTCAGTAAGCTTATCTTCTTTTTTATCCTCTTTTTCTCCCGTTAAATCCGACTTGTTTTCCGCGAGAAAGACTTTTCTTCCCTCGTCGCGCAATTTTTTATACATCTCTTCTATTTCCGCATCCGTAATACCCTTTTCCGTGACGAAAACCGCCTCGTCGCACTCGTCCAGCGCGGCATAAGCACGGCTTATCCCCATTTTTTCGGGAAGCGATTCCGCCTCCCTGAGTCCCGCGGTGTCGGTCACTATAAAGTTTACGCCTTTATAAACGTAACTTTCGCTTAATGTATCGCGCGTAGTACCCTTTTCTTCGGTGACGATTGCGCGCTCGTACCCCAGAAGCGCGTTCATAAGGCTGGATTTGCCGGCGTTGGGTCTGCCGATAAGCGCTACCTTTACTCCGTCGCGCATAATTTTACCCGTGCGGTAACTTTTTACAAGTTCGTCAAGGTCATCCTTTATTTTAACAAGACTTATCTGAAGCTGTCTGCTTGTCTGCTCCTCCACGTCCTCTTCGGGATAATCAAGCGCCGCTTCCGTGTCGGCGCGCGCGGATATTATCTGTTTCTGTATACTTTCTATCCGTTCTTTAAGCTTGCCGCTAAGCAAAGAGTACGCGCCGCGTATTTCCGATTCCGTTTCGGCGTTTATGATGTCGTAAACCCCTTCCGCCTCGGTAAGATCAATCTTGCCGTTTTTAAATGCGCGCGCCGTGAAATCGCCGCCTTCCGCCTGAACAAACCCTTCCTTTTCCATAAAATACAGCACTATTCCCTGCATGAGGGCCATACTTCCGTGGCAGTAAATTTCCACGCCGTCCTCGCCCGTGTAAGAGTGCGGCGATTTAAAGTAAACCGCCATACACTTATCCGTATATTCGCCCGCCGTAAGCGTGCCGTAATACATGGTATTCGGCTTTACTTCTCCTTTAAAACCCGTAAACGCCCTTTTTACTCCCTTTAACGAATCGGGTCCGCTTATACGGATGATTCCTATTGCTCCGGGCCCTGCCGCCGTTGCAATCGCTATTATTGTTTTTCCTTCTTCAGTCATATCCGTTTGATTATACTTTTTTTTACCGCTTTTGTCAACCTTTGTCCACTTTCGGAAAAGTTTGTCCACATTTTAACATTTTATTTATCCACATTGTGGATATGTATGTGGATAACTTGCTTTTTCCATGAATTTTTCCACATTTCCATTCTGTTTTTGAAATCCCTTTTTTAATAAGAGCAAGGTTTGTCCACTTTGTCCCGAATTCGTCAACAGTTTATCCATTGACTTGTCCACACTTTTTTTCCTTATATTTTCATACCTTAATTTCATATATAGATATACTCTTAACTAAAACTCACATTATGTTGTGAGTTAATTCCGCTTGTCCGTTTTTTCCACATTTCCACACTTACTTATATTACTTCTGCTGTTATAATAAATTAATATAACTATAAAGAACGGGAAATTGTAAAAATCAGGTATTTTCGGTTTTTTAAGGTTGCCCCGATTGTGTAAAAATGGTATAATACGCACATGAAAGAATTTACTGAAACAATAAAAACCGTTTCGGGTGCGGCGGAAAAGTTTGCGCTTTATGAAAATATGCTGCTTGAGTGGAACAAAAAGTTCAATCTTACCGCAATAACCGAACACGGCGACATAGAAGTCAAGCACTTTTACGACAGCGTGACAGCGCAGAAGTTTTTAAGTGAAGGAGTATCCGTCCTGGACATAGGAAGCGGAGCGGGTTTCCCGGGAATTCCTTTGAAAATAGTGCGCGACGACATAAAAATCAGGCTTATAGACAGCGTAAACAAAAAAGTCGTGTTTATGAACGAAGTAATTAAAGCGCTGGGATTAAATAATGCCGAGGCGCGTCACGTCCGCGCCGAAGACATGGACAAAAACGAAAAGTTTGACGCAGTAGTGACCAGAGCTGTGGCTGCATTGTCCACTATCTGCGAATACGCGCTTCCCTTTCTTAAAAAAGGCGGAGTAATGATAGCTTATAAATCCGAAAAAGCGGAAGAAGAGATAATAAGCGCCCGAAACGCGCTTGAAACGCTTGGCGGAGAAATAAAGACCGTAAGCAACGAAAGCGTATCGGATTACGTAAGAAAACTGATTGTTATAGAAAAAATAAGGGAAACGCCGCCCTTGTATCCGCGCGGGAAAAATCTGCCGAGGACTAAACCGCTGTAAAACGAAGAAAAATGCTGAATATAAGAAAACAAAAAAATCACCGTATGAATGAAATAACGGTGATTTTTGTTTTTTAAAAAAGTAAATCAGATTAAAAAAAACCGGTTCCCGTAATGGCGGAGAAAAATAATTATTTTGTCAGAGAATCGAGATAAGCGACGTCTTTATCTTCAAGCTCGAAGTCGAGGTCGGTGTTTTCCTTGATAAATTCGGCATGAGTGGATTTGGGGAGCGGAAGAAGCGAGTGCGCGAGAAGATAACGAAGACAGATTTGCGAAAACGAGCGTTTGTATTTTTCGCAAAGGGGTTTAAGAAGGTCGCTGCCGATAAGCGAACCCGTGGCAAGCGGAGAATAGCCTTCCACCACTATTTCCTTTTTGATACAGTAATCGATAAGATTTTTCTTGAAGTCGCCCACGCACGCGCGGATCTGGTTTACAAGCGGAAGAGCGTTGCATGAAGAAACGAGGTTGTCGATATCGCTTTCGATGAAATTGGATACGCCCGCGGTGACTACCGCGCCCGACGAAACGGCGGAAAGAAGTTCGTTAAAAACAGCGGCGTTTTCTTTTTCGTAGCGATATGGAAATTTATCGTTCATTTCCCGCCAGGGTTTGGGCGCATGGATAAGCATGAGGTCGACGTAACCAAGCCCAAGGTTGTCAACCGAGCGCATGATATGTTCGCGCGCGCCGTCGGCGGTCTTTATTTCCGCCGGAACTTTTGAAGTGACGTAGATTTTTTTGCGGTCGATACCGCTGTCGCGGACAGCTTTACCGACGGACTTTTCGTTGCCGTAA
The DNA here is from genome assembly GCA_900543755.1 of uncultured Eubacteriales bacterium. Taxonomy (GTDB): domain Bacteria; phylum Bacillota; class Clostridia; order Christensenellales; family Pumilibacteraceae; genus UBA10677. The sequence goes on along the minus strand of UQSP01000035.1, from coordinate 6,619 downwards.
GCAAAAGCCGTGTCAATGTGAGTGTATCCCGCGTCGAGAGCTGCGCGCACCGCATTATAGCACACTTCTCCTTCGGGAATCTGCCACGTCCCCAACCCTATTGCGGGGATAGATGTACCGTTTTTGATATTAAAAGACTGAGATAAAACGTTTTTCATAATTAAACTATCTTCTTTATATTAATAAAAATTATATGATTTCAAACTGTCGCAGTAGTAAAATTCGAGAGTGAGTATTTTTTTACCGAAAACCGACGAATAATTGCGTATTTACCGCATTTATTTTTACATGAAAAGCGTCAAACCGATAAGAAAGAAATCACGGTTAAAAGACAAAGCTGAAAAATTCAGGTAAACGTATCTGTCAAGAAACGCAAAAGGAAAGAAAAACCGGACAAAAATTATTATTTAGAAAAAAACTCAGATTTCGTGATTGCCGTCGTTAATGAACAGAATACCGATTGTGCCTTTACCGCAATGGCTGGTGATGGTGGCGCTGGCGATGGTCTCGTAAACTTCGGAAAAAGTAAAATGCTTTTCTACCTGGGCGCGAATTTTTGCGACAACCTCGGGGTCGGCGGAAGTATGAGTGATGAAAATGCGCTTAAGGTCGGGATTGGGGTACATTTCGAAGATGTTGTCCACGTATTTATCCGCGATATTTACGGAAGTGCCGCGGAATTTTTTACCCACGACGATTTTGCCTTCTTTAAGTAAAAGCGAGGGTTTAAGCTTAAGCGCGGTGGCGAAAAACGAAGCGAGACCGCTGCATCTGCCGCCCTTATAAAGATATTCCATGGTGTCCACGAAAAAGGAGGCTTCCACGAAAGGAACGCGCGCCGTAACGAGGTCGTATATTTCCTTTGCGGAGTATTTGCCGCTGTCGCGAAGGTCGCAGGCGTACATGACCAGAAGACCCGTGCCCGTGGAAAGCGACTTGCCGTCCACGACGTACACGTTTTTAAAGCTTTTTGCCGCGATGGCGGCGTTTTGAGCCGTGACAGAAATTTCGCCCGAAATGGTAAAGTGGATAAGGCTGTCCTCGTCCGACTTGATTATCGAAGAAAAGAATTCCTTGTGCTCTTCCACGCTTCTTGCGGCGGTTTTAGGTAGAATGTTGTTTTTTCTGACAAAGGAATAGATATCATCGGGAGTGATGTCCACGCCGTCAAAGAAAGAATTTTCGCCCAGAATGACCACGAGCGGCAGTGTAAAAACGTTTCTCGTTTTATAAAGAGAGTTAAGGTCGGAAGTAGAATCGGAAGAAATGTATATCATAAAAAAATCTCCTTAATGATTATTGTTTACGGAATCTGATTTTGTGTAGAAAAACGAAAAGAACTTATCGAAAAAGCCGCCTTTTTTAAGGACGGAAAATTCCCTTCCTGCAATTGACGAACACTTGAACTGTCCGTAATAACGCGAGTCTTTACTGACGTTGCGGTTGTCGCCCAAAGCCACGAAGCAGCTGTCTGAAACGGTGGAAAACTTTTCTGACGAAACAAGATCGTCAAGACTGTCGGCAACGGTAAAAGCTTTGAAGATTCTGTCGCCCTCGCCGGAAGAAGACAGCGCAAGTATGCTCATGGGTTCTTTTATATAAGGCTCGTTAATTCGGACGAAACCGTTGCCGTCGCCTTTATCCAGATACAGCGAGATATAATATCCGTCAAAATACTGTTCCTTTACAAAGCCGATGCGGTCGCCTTCCACCGCCACTACGCGTTTTATGAGTCTGGTGTTTACGGCGTCGATGACCACAATGTCGCCGCGCTTGGGGGAAGAATACAGCTTATCGATGACCACCGTGTCGCCGTCGTGAATGTTGGGGGCCATGGAAGAGCCGGAAATTTCCACAGGTTCTACGGCCAAATACATGGCAAGCAGCAGAATCATAAGCGCGATAACTACGTTTACCAGAAAGGAAACAACGCGTTCGAACTTATCGCTTTTTTCGTCCGACAAAGTCCGGCACAATAGAATTTCGTAATCGTAAGATTTCAATCTGTCTCCTTAATAAAGGCGGAAAGGACGGATTTGACGGATTTAACTGCTTTATCCGACGGCATAAGCACAATTTTGAGGCACTTGTCGCACCTTATTTTTACGTCCGCGCCCACTCTCATGACAGTCCAAAGGTCGCAGCCGCAGGCATGAGGCTTTTTTGTGACGACTTTATCTCCCGCTTTAAATGTAATCATATCCATAAAAGCGAGTTTATAAGCAAAGTATCCTCGCTGCTGACGGTAAAAGAAACCGCGTTATCCCACCCGTCCATGGGTCCGTCGGGGGATTTGAAGTCGTCGACGGAAAGCGTAATTTTACTCCATTCGTCGAAAGAGTCCGTCTTTTTGGACGCAAAATAAGTCTTGTAGCCCGATTCCGTATGGCAGGTAACTTTTATCATAAGCGTCTGCATACGGGCGGAATAAATCAGCATCTGTAAAAGGCTGTCGCGTTCCCCGCAGGTGTGCACGTCGCCTATTTTCAGAGTGGTAAGCGAGTTTACGGAGCTTGTTACCCCCGTCACGCCCAAAGAGCCTTCCTTCAGCGAAATTTCGCCCGAAGTATTGATATTTTCGGTAATAAGCCAATCGTCCACGCCCATTTCGGTGTCGTAGACAAGCCTTGATTTGACGATTTCCTTTGCGGCAACGCCCATAAGATAGGGCGTTTTGGTTTCGATGCCGCCCGAAAGAAGCAATCCGTTTTTGTATTTTACAGTAACGTAAGCCGAAGTTTCCGCCTTAAGCAGATAAACGTCCGCTTTAGCGATGTATTCGTTTTCCGACACGCGCTCGAGGTTAAGCCGCGACCAGTTGCGGTATTCGCCCTTTTCGGTGCCGTAAAAATAATAAAGCTTAACGGCTTCGGCGTCCTGACAGTCGCTTATTTTAACTTCGTAATAAAGCGCGCGGTCGCTGTTTTTGGCGGTAACGACGGGCGGCGCGGGCAGCGGAGCGCATGAAAAACAACGGCGGGAGAGAAACGATACGATACTGTCGCGCTGAATTTTGTTAAGCGTGTTGTCGGAGTGTTCCGCCACGTAAAATCTTACCGAATCCGACGCCGCGCGGTAAAGGTCGTCGGTATAAAAAAGCGAATTTTCGCGGTTATTGCTGCTTTCAACGATGTAAAAAGGCACGCTTACGAGGGGTGCGTAAGCGGACGGAGCAAGACACGTGTTGTAAACCATGGCGTCGTCGGAGTCCGTGTCCAGACCCTCGATATAGGAGGAATTGAACAAAGCCACCGCGCAGGCCGCCTCTTTCATTACGTAAGCGGCTTTATAAACCTGTATGGCGCCGCGGCGTACCCCCATAAAGCAGATACGGCTTTTGTCGACGGAAGGCATATTTTCAAGGTAGACGTAACCCCTCAGCATGACCGAGGCGTAAACGTACCAGCAGGAAACTTTGGGATTGTCGGGAAGCGAATAAAAGCCGCTGGTTTCCGTAAAATAATCCGCGCGGTTAAGCGACCGGGGGTAAATGGTGAACCTGCCCTCGGTGCGTTTACCCGCGTAATCGGGGACAAGCACGGTGTAGCCGCAGTCAAGCAGCATTTCGGTATAAGTGGTGTCGAAAGGCGTTTCGATATCGTTCATAAGCACAACCGCCGCGCCCGAAGGAATGGACGCGGGGACATAAACGCGCGCGTAAATGCGCGTGCAACCGTCGCCCGTTGCTTCACCGTTGAAATAAACGTGTTTTACGGAATATTTTTCGTTATATTCTGTGATAAGAACCGTTTCGTCGAGAGGAATGTTTCTCGGGTCGTAATCCTTCCACAGCGTTTTTGCGGTAATAAGCTCCATTAACCTGCCTTTGCCCGTAAAAAAAACAGGGCACCGATTATTATTCTATTATATAATACCGAATTTGTCAAGCGGCGGCAAAAAAAGCCGTTATCACCCGATTTTTTGCGCCCGATGACAAATAGCGCGTCACGCAGTCAAAGCCATTTTTTAAAAAAGTTTTGTGACTTTACCGAACGAACACGCGAAAACCGCGCAAAAAACAGTTTTGTATCGCATATTCTCTTTTCTTGCGTATGTTCGGAAAAAAAACAGGAACTTAAACTTTCGCACCTTACAAGAAACATGAAGAAAACTTAACGCGAAAAATAATTGCTTTAAAAATTATAACTACTTAACGGTAGTTAAAATTCAAGCCTGCGCCCCTTCTGACAGGGACATAGCAAGCGGAAACAAGGTTAACAAAGCAAAATTTGTTTCGCATAAACGCCGCGATAAAAGGTAAAGCGGCGGAAAAAAAGGTTAAGTCAGCAAATTTATAAAAGACGCGTAAAGCAGCGGCGCGTAAAAGCTTACGGAATTTAACAAGTGAAAAACAGGATTAATAAGTCGCCGCCGGCATCAAAGCGGAAGCGTGATGCAGGCGGAATTGTCCACGCCCATGTCCGTGAGATCGGTTTTATCCCTGCCCTCGCCCGCGAGATAGCGGAAAGCGCGAATCGTGCCGCTATGAGTGACGACCAGAACGTTTTTGCCCTTATAATTTTCTTTAAGGAACTGCATAAAAGAGCCGACTCTTGAAAAAAGGCTGTCCAAACTTTCCATTTTCAATCTGTCCGCGTCGTAATCAATATGCCAGCGCATATTGAATTCGGGCTGGGTTTTGTGCGTTTCGCCCTCGAGGTAGCCGTAATCGCGTTCTCTGATTCTGGGGTCGACGGTGACGGCGACGGGGAAAGGATTTTTTTGCAATATGCAGGAAATTGTTTCTTCCGTGCGATACATCGGGGAGCGGAAAGCGGCGTCGAATTTGACAAAGGACAGTTTATCGCCCAACGCAAGCGCGACAAGCTTACCCGATTCGGTAAGGTGGGCGTTTATGTTGCCGCACATAAGACCTCTTTTGTTGAACGACGTTTCGCCGTGGCGAACAATGTAAAGCATAAAAACAGTTAACTCCTTTTTATTTCGGTAAAATTATATAATAAATTCGGCTTGCAAGTCAATCATAACTCGCTTTTAAGAATATTTAAACGAAAAAAAGCGAACGGCTGAAAATAACGGCAAAAAAGAATTGATTTATGATATAAAATATGATAAACTACCCGAGTAAATGTTTTTGAGAGGAGGAAGTTATGCTCGAGATAAAAAACGTGACTAAGACTTACCGTCCCAAAAAAGGCGTACCCGTAAAGGCGCTTGACAACGTAAGTCTTAAATTCGAAGACAAGGGAATGGTGTTTATCCTGGGTAAATCCGGAAGCGGTAAATCCACTCTTCTGAACGTATTGGGCGGACTTGACCGCGCGGACGAAGGCGAATTCATCATAAAAGGAAAGTCCGGCAATGACTTTTCTCAGTCGGACTTCGACAGTTACCGCAACACGTTCATAGGCTTCATTTTCCAGGAGTACAACATTCTGCCCGAATTTACCGTGGGCGCGAACATTGCTTTGGCAATGGAACTGCAGGGCAAGAAAGCCACTACGGAAGCTTTGAACGAAATTCTGGAAGAAGTGGACCTTACGGGTTACGGCAACCGTAAACCTAACGAGCTGTCGGGCGGACAGAAGCAAAGGGTGGCGATAGCCCGCGCGCTTATAAAAAAGCCCGAAATTATAATGGCGGACGAGCCGACAGGCGCGCTTGACTCCAATACGGGCAAGCAGGTATTTGACACCTTAAAGAAACTGAGCCGCGAAAAGCTGGTGCTTGTGGTGTCGCACGACCGTGATTTTGCCGAGCTTTATGCCGACCGCATAATCGAGCTTAAGGACGGAAAAATCATATCGGACGTCAGCAAGACAAGCGTGACGCCCGACGTTGTCAATGACGGCGTAAGCGTGGTGGACGACAAAATCATCCACATCAAAAAGGGTTACAAGCTTACCGAAAAAGACCTGAAATTGATAAACGACTATATATCGAAAGCCGACGGCGATACGCTTATATCGGTGGACGGTGGCAAGAACGAGGAAATAAAAAAGGTCGTTAAAATAAACGACCAGGGCGGCAAGGACGAATTTCTGGACACCAAGCCCGAAAACGTCAAGCTTAAATCTTACACCAAAGAGGATAGCAAGCTGATACGCTCGCGCCTGCCCTACCGCAACTCGTTTAAAATCGGCGCAAGCAGTCTTAAGGCGAAACCCGTAAGACTTGTGTTTACGATATTCTTGTGCTTTGTGGCGTTTACGCTGTTCGGGCTTGCGGACACGATGGCGTCATACGACAAGATAACCACTTACGAGCGCAGTATAACCGACTCTGCAATCGAAAGCGCCGCTTTCACCAAAGGAAAATACTATTCTTACAGCGGAGGCGGCGGATATACCGACAATCGCCTGCTTAACGACAAAGACATCGCCGTAATAAACGAAAACAGCGGAGTAAACGTTTTACCCGTATACGTCGACGGCCAAAGATACAGCTCCGGCGGGGTGAGTTTTTCTTCCAATATTTTGAAGCCGGGCGCGCTGGAAAACGAAAACGGCAGCGAGTTTTACACCTCTACCGCGTCGGGATTTACGGAGATAAATCAGGAGTCTTTCGACAAAACCGGACTTACGCTTGCACAGGGTTCACGATTGCCGCAAGCCAAAAACGAGATAGTTATCACCAATTATATTTACGAGCATTTTAA
>UQSP01000034.1 GCA_900543755.1 uncultured Eubacteriales bacterium | reverse complement strand
GCTCGGAGATGTGTATAAGAGACAGGAACAATACTCTGTTGATTTTCGCGCAAAAATAAGATATAATAACAAAAACAGGATTTTATAAAAGAGGGCGGTGAAAATCATGGAAACTCTTGAGGAAAGAATTCAGAGAAAGCTTCATAAAAAACAGACCTTGATAAAAGTCGCGCGGGGACAGGAAAAAGCGGACGTCGCCATAAAAAACGCAAGATATCTTAACGTATTTTCTTCCACCTGGGAGGAGGGCGACATTGCGGTTTCGGGCGGGCTGATTGCGGGTATAGGCGGAAAATACGAAGGACGCCGTGTAATAGAAGCCCGCGGAAGATACGTTATACCAGGGCTTATTGACGCGCACATTCATCTTGAAAGCGCCATAGTCGCGCCTTCCGAATTTGCGCGGATAGCACTTCGGCACGGCACGACCACAGTCGTCACCGACCCGCACGAAATCGCAAACGTAATGGGTGCCGACGGAATACGTTATATGCTGGAAGCAACGGAAAACATCGGACTTGACGTAATGTTTATGCTTCCCTCCTGCGTACCTGCCACCCCTATGGACGAAAACGCTATGCCGCTGTCTTACAAGGACATCGACGAATTTTACCGCCACCCCAGAGTCCTCGGCCTTGCGGAAATGATGAATTACGTAGGAGTAATCAACGGCGACGAAGGCGTGATAGACAAAATTCTGGCGGCGCAAAGCCATCATAAAAAGATAGACGGTCATGCCCCCGCCCTGTCGGGCCGCGATCTTGACGCTTACATTGCGGCGGGAGTATATTCCGACCACGAATGCGACACGCTGGAAAACGCGCTGGAAAAGCTGAAAAAAGGTCAGTTTATCATGATACGCGAAGGCACTGCCGCCAAAAACCTGAAAGCTTTGATGCCGCTTGTTTCAAGAGAACTTTATTCGCGCTGTATGTTTGCCACCGACGACAAACACCCCTACGACCTTCTGAACATGGGACACATCGATTATATCGTGCGCGAATGTCTTAAAGCGGGCTGCGACCCGATAATAACTCTTAAAACCGCCACGCACAATGCCGCGCGCTACTTCCTTATGAACAACAAGGGCGCAATCGCTGGCGGATATGTTGCCGACCTTGTAATACTTGACGACCTTGACGAATTCGTAATCGGCGAAGTAATCAAACGCGGTGAATCGGTTTACGTAAACGGCGGCGACGTCGTTAAACGCGAGCCCTCCCTCAGCAAACGTCTTAAGGAAAAGGCGCTTTCGTCCATGCACTGCAATCCCGTAAAAGCGGACGACTTTGCTTGCGGGAAAAAATCGGTGATAGGCCTTATCCCCGGCGAAATCGTCACCACGGATTGCGGACACGCGGACAAAATAAGCGTGGAAAACGACATACTTAAAGTTGCCGTCATAGAACGGCATCATAACACGGGGCACATAGGTCTGGGTTACATCAAAGGATACGGACTTAAAAAAGGCGCGGTTGCCACTTCGGTCGCTCACGACTCGCACAACATAATTGCCGTAGGCACAACCGACGAAGACATTGCGCGCGCCGTTAACAAAGTTATTTCCTCGGGCGGAGGCATTTTCGTGACGGACGGCGAAAAAATCCAAGGCCTTACCATGAAAATCGCAGGCATCATGAGCGAAGACGATATGGAAACCGTTAACGAACAGTTGGAAAACGCCAAAGAATTTGCCTATTCCATAGGCGTAAGCAAAAACATAGACCCGTTTATGACGCTGTCGTTTTTAAGCCTGCCCGTAATCCCCAAAGTCAAAATCACCACCGAAGGCGTTTTCGACGTGGAAAAATGGCAATATAAAGACTGAATTTATCTGATTTATAAAAAACAAAGCAATAATTTAATCACAGTATTTGATTTTTATATGATTTTTCCGTAAATTTGAGCACAATAACGGTTTCAAACTGCAGCAAAGCCGAAATTACAGAAAATACCATAAATATGCGCATATGCCCGTTTAAGAAAAAAACCGCTTTTAAAGCGGTTTTTTAAGTACTTCGTTATATTAATCTTTTTTGTCCTCTTCGGCTTTCTTTTCTTCTTCGGCCTTACGCTGATAGTAGTTTTTGTATCCGACGTTCTGATTGTCGCCCTGGTCCCATTTCTTACCGCCCACCGCTACAAATCCCAGCAGCAAGGCAACGGTTACGACAATGGCGATTATGGGCATAACGAGTTTGCCGGGAAGAGCGATTTCACCGATTAAGGCAAACAGCGCCGCTATAAGCAGTCCCGCGCCGAAATAAATATACAGTTTCTTTATCGGACCTGCCGTAGAAGAAAACAGGCCGCGCAGTATAAACATTACGCCGAAAACGCCCGCAATCATGGTGATAGCCCAGCCCAGCGAAAACCATCCGAAAGTATCCTCCACCAGCATGGACAAAAGCCACAACACGGCGGCCACCACTACAACTAACCCCAGCACGAATTTAAACAGAAAATTTTTACTCATTATAACACTCCTTTATTATTATCTCAGAACCACGGTATGGGAAACCGCGGTAACCTCGTCCCCCTCGGCGATAACTATGCTGTCACCGTGTTTATATTCTCTTACGAATCCGCCGGCACGGATATTAAAGCTGTCCGCTCCGTCGGAAGAAGAAAGCACGGTGTATTTCCCGGGCATGAGAGCACCGTTTTTTTCGGCTTTGAACGTCTTGCCTTTCTTCAGGATTACGTCGCTTTCGTTGTGCGTTACGTTTATTTCGCCGTCCGAACTGATTTTATCGCTTTCGGTGTAACGAACGCCGTCAATTACGTTGACTTTGCCCGCCGTTTCCGAGTCCGTCTTGTCTTTGGCTTTTTTACGAGCTGCGACCAGCGCAACCGCAATAATTCCGATGACGATAATGACCGCAATAACTATAATGGCTAATTGATAGGATTCCATGAGAATTCCCTCCTTTATCCGCCGAACATGGAATATAAAAATCCCACCGCCGAAACAACCGCCAACCCCACTACAACTGTAATAAAAACCTTAAGGGGCGAAACGGGAGTTTTACCCGTAACTTTGCCGTTGAAGCCGTTGACGAAAAAGTTGTAAAGCTTTTGACGCCAGTTGCAATGGCCCACGTATACGGGTAAAAGTATGTATTTATAAGTTATGTTGTTGCATTCGGTGGAAACGTTGAAAGAAGAAACTATATCGTAAGTATATTGGCTGAGTATAGCGGCGCGCAGCTTCTGACGGATAAGAGTTTTTGCCTCTTCCCAGCAGGCAACGCCGTCTTTAGTGTACTGATTGGCCGTAAAACCGCTTAAAAACTCCTGAGCGTATTCGTTGCTGTCGTTGGTGTTGAAAGGCTGAAGTTTGTTAAGCGATTTCTGGTTGATGATGGTAGATGCCTGTATAAGCACGTCGTCGAAAAACATCGAATAATTACCGCTTACGTTAAAGTATCTTACATAGCGCTCCTGCACGGTCTTTCCGTTTACACGCTTAGTCCGGTAATAGTACTTTCCCAAAACGCCGCTGTAATGCGAAAATGTCGAAGTATCAAAAGAAAATGCCGGATTATAAACGCCTTTCACCTCTTCGAGATTAACGCTTTTTTTGAATTTCCGCGGGGCAAAAAGCTTTTTACGCGCCCACTTTTTAACTATTCCGCACGCGTCGTCTTTGCTTAGCCTGAAAGGCACAATCGCATTGGGTTTAATCCCCGAAAGCTCATCGGTTTCCACAATATTCGTTGTGCCGCAGAAAGAACAGCTTTTTGCGAATTCGTTTTTGTCGAGAACCTCTTTGGCGCCGCAGTTTTCACATCGGAAAACATGGGTTTCGTCCGCCCACGTGTTGTTTTCCTTAAGCAAACGCTCGAAAGCAAGTTCTTCGCTGTTTCTGGACTGAATCTCCTGTTTGGTGCCGCAATGTTCGCAATAAAGACAGTTTTCGCCCGGCAAATAAATCATATTGGCACCGCAAGCGGGGCATTTGGTAACGGACGTATCGTTTTCGACTTCCGAAAATTGCTCGTACTCCGAAGAGGTTTCATCCTCGAATGAATTGATTTTGTTTTCCTGTTCCATATCTTCCCTAACCGATTTTTAAAATTCGTTTAAGCTTAAAACTTATAACTTTTCGCCGCATTCGGGGCAGAACTTAGCGCCTTTTTTTACTTCCGCGCCGCATTTAGGACAAACCGAAGCAAGCTTTTGTCCGCATTCGGGGCAGAACTTGGCGCCTTTTTTAACCGCAGCGCCGCATTTAGGGCAAGTTTCACCCATTTTGGAACCGCATTCGGGGCAGAACTTAGCCTTTGCGCTTGCCTGTGCACCGCACTTGGGACAGGTAATTTTTTCCTCGTTTGTGCGGTTTGCCACGTTTGCGGCGGCATTGTTTGCAAACATTCCTCCGAACATATTGCCCATGCCGAATCCCATGCCCGCGCCCATGGCGGCACCCGCCATACCCGGGTTTTTAGCCGCTTCCTTAAGAGCGTCCGCCTGCGCCATAGCCATATACGCGTCCATATTGCCGCGCATCATACCCAAAGACGTATTTTTGTCAAGCGCTTCTTCAAGCTCCTTGGGCATGGAGAAGTTTTCAAAGACAAATTTGGTAAGCTCCAATCCCATGGCTTTAAATGTAGGTTGCATGGAATTTTTAACCAACTCACCTAGTTCCAAAAGGTTTCCCGCCATGTCGAGAATGGGTATTTTGCTTTCCCCTATCGCGTCGGAAATACCTGTTACCACAATGCTTTTAAGGTAATCGGTAATATCCTGAGTTTTAAAAGACGAATTGGTGCCCGAAAGCTCCTGCAAAAACACAAACGGGTCGTCGACGCGGAAGGAATAATTGCCGTAACCGCGCACTCTTACCGCACCGTAATCCTTGTCGCGTATTATTATGGGGTTTGCCGTCCCCCACTTCATACCCGTAAACTGCTTGGTGCTGACGAAATAGACGTCGGAGCGGAAAGGATTTTCAAAACCGTACTTCCAGGACATGAGTTTGGTAAGCACGGGAATGGAATCGGTGTCGAGTTTATAAAAACCGGGCAGAAAAACGTCCGCCATTTTGCCCTTGTGCGCAAAAACCGCCGCCTGAGAATCCCTGACCGTAAGTACGGATCCCTTGCTTATATAATCGTTTTTCATGTCCACTTTGTAGACGATGGTATTTTTACTGTCATCGGTCCATTCGATGTTCTTCAAAAGCCCCATTATTCAAACCTCGCTATGATAATTTTCTTTATTATACTATAAATAGCTTTACAAGTCAATAACGTAAAAATTAGAATAACATTAAATATTTGTTTACGATTGATTTTCAGGTTGATTACGTAAGAAAAAAATGTTATATTCTATATAGACGACACTACGGGAGATAAAAATTGAATTTTGTAAGTTTAAAAGAAGACAAAAGTATTTTTAAAGATTTCAAGAAACTTTACAAGGCCGCGTTTCCCAAAGAAGAGCGCGTGCCGCTTTGGCCCCTGAAGTCAAAAGCGCTTACGCAAAACTCCGACCTTATATGCGTATACGAAGAAAAAGAATTTATAGGACTGCTTTCTTTGGTGTACTACGCGGACGTCGTTTACGTTTTCTATTTCGCGGTTGACGAAAAAAAGCGCGGCGGCGGATACGGCAGCAGGATTCTGCAAAAATTAAAGGATGAATTTCCCGATAAAAAAACAGGACTCAACATCGAAATCCCGGACGGCAAAAGCGCAAACAACGAGCAAAGAATAAAGCGTAAAAATTTTTACCTTAAAAACGGATTTACCGAGTGCGATTTTACCATGAAAGAAAGAGGCGTGTTGTTTGAAACTATGTCTTCGGGCGGACTTTTTACGCGGGAAGAATTCCAGAATCTCATGAAAAATTACTTCGGACCCAGGGTATACCGTAAATACTACGAATTCCCCGAAAATTAAATCGGAATAAATACGCAAAAGCCTATGCGTTGCGACTTTAACGCTACGTTTTATATAAAATTTTACATTAAAGAGCGTATATAAAAAAGTCAGCTTGATTTAATCAAAAACCATACTGACAAAATAAAAATCCGTCCCCATTTTGTCTTAGAGGGTACGGATTTTTTTTGTTTTTATTGATTTGGTTTTTATTGACTTCTTTTTTTGGAATCACACGCGGTCTTTATATCTTTCTGCGGTAATTTTTATACCGTCGATGTTAAGTTTTGCAATGCGGGCGGTGCGGTAATCGCGTTTACCGTCGTTAACGCCCCAATCTCTTCCGTGATAAACCGCGTACCAATCTCCCTTATAAAATATGACGCTGTTGTGTCCCGTGCCTTCCTCCCACTCGTTTTTGTTTATTACGGGAAGATATACGTCATCCGAGGGATACTTTTGAAATCTGATTTTCGTAAGGTCGCTTTCGCTTGTTTCGGCATAAGCGTAACCGAGATAGTAAAATTCGCTTTCATAGCAGTTGCCGCTGTACATGACGAAATGGCGGTCGCCTTCCCTGAAATAAAAAGCGCCTTCGAGCGTATGCCAATGCTGACCTTTTTTGAAGCGGTCGCGACAGAAAATCTCCTCGTCGAGAGTGGGTCTTACGACGCTTACGGGATTACCTGACGGAGTGAACGGGTCAAGCATTTTATCCACCACGATATAGGTACCCGCGCGTTCCGCCTCGTAATCGTTTACCGAGTAAAAAAGGAACAGACCTTTTTCCGTCTTAACGATATGCGAATCTATGGAAAACGGAGCCAGAATTTGTTTCGGGTTTTCAAACGGACCCTCGGCATAATCCGACGTAAGCACGAACATCGCCTGACGGTGAGCGTCGTCGGTTTCCTTTTCCATGCAGGAAACGTACATATAAAATTTCCCGTCAAGTTCAATAACGGACGGCGCCCAAAAGCTTTTTCTCCCCTCTACCGTAGCGCAAATACCCAAACATTCCCACGGACCGAACAAATCGGGCGCCCGGTAAAGTTCCACTCCGTCGCCGCCCGTGGCATATACGTAAAACTTGCCGCCGCTTTCGATGATATAAGGGTCAGCCTGGCTTTTCCCGGGTATGTCGATAAGTTTCATTCTTTTCTCCTCATAAGATAAAACATCGTTAATTTAACTTGTTTTTATTCTACTGCCGAATCGGGATTTTGTCAATTCAATTTTATATATGCAAAATCGGTGGAAAACAGAAATTTATGTTCAAGGCTTTTTTCCCGTAAACGTGCAGAAATATAAGTCCAAAAAAGATGTTTCTCCGCGGTTGCTTAAGACAAAATATTTTGCTCCGGTATAAATCAATCTTTTTCCTCAAGCAATTTTCTCGCGGCATATACTCCCATTACGGACGCCATCATAAGTCCTCTTGTCCATCCGCTGGAATCCCCCAGACAATAAAGATTACTTTTGTTGGTTTTAAGATTCTTATCCATTTTAACTCTGTTGCTGTAAAATTTTATTTCAGGGGCATATAACAGAGTTTCGTCCGCGGCAATCCCGGGAACAACCGCGTCGGCGGCTTTAAGAAACCCTAAAATTCCGCACATGGTACGGTACGGCAATGCCGAAGTAACGTCGCCGGGCTCGGCGTCGGGTAAAGTGGGATAAACGTTGGAACGGTCAAGCTCGTTTTTCCAAGTGCGTTTGCCGCCCAAAATATCCCCTAAACGCTGAACGACTATGTGCCCGTCGCCCAACATATTGCACAGCTCTCCCACTTTCCTTGCGTAATCTATGGGTCGGTCGAAAGGGTCGCAAAACCGATGAGAACATAAGATTGCCAGATTCGTATTCGACGATTTAGTGTTTTTAAAGCTGTGCCCGTTGACCACCGCCAGATTGCCGTCATAATTCTCCTGAGCGACAAACCCGCCGGGATTCTGGCAAAAAGTCCTTACTTTGTCTTTGAAAGGCTCGGGATAGCCGATGAGTTTGGATTCGTAAAGCACGTTGTTTACTTCTTCCATAACTTCGTTTCTTACCTCCACGCGAACGCCTATATCCACCACACCGGGCTCGCGTGCAATTCCGTGTTTGCGGCACATCCTCTCCAGCCAATCGGCGCCTTTTCTTCCCGTAGCCACAACCGTTTTGGCGGAATAAAGCGTTTTTTCCTCCGATTCTTTACCCGAGGGCTTAATCACGGCGCCTGTGCAAACGTCTTTATCGAACAAAAGGTCGGTACATGTATGCGAAAAGAAGATTTCCACGCCTTTGGAAAGAAGATATTCCTCTATATCGGCGTAAAGACTGTGCGCTTTTTCGGTGCCGAGGTGCCTTATCGGACAGTCCACAAGCTTAAGTCCCGCGCGAATCGCGTTTCTTCTTATTCCCTTTACTTTTTCCTGAACTCCGACTCCCTCAATCTTCGTGTCCGCGCCGAAACTCAGATAAATTTTGTCCGTGTAATTCAGAAGGTTACGCGCGACGTCGTTGCCTATAAGTTCCGGGAGATCGCCGCCCACTTCGGTCGAAAGAGAAAGCTTTCCGTCCGAAAACGCGCCTGCGCCCGAAAAACCGGCAGTTATGTGACAATAAGGCCGACAAGACATACACTTTCCGGTAACCGATTTGGGACAGCTGCGTTTTTCGACCCTGACGCCCTGTTCCACCATTGCAATCTTGAGATTTTTACCGCTGTTTACGGCTTCCAACGCGGTAAATATACCCGCAGGACCTGCCCCGACAATAAGTAAATCGTACATTTTAGACCTCCGTAACATAAAAAAACTGCAAGTCCGTAAAACCCGCAGCGTCAAATTTTTTTAAACGGGTTTCCGAACGAAAACCCTTATAGCTTCACTGTTACGGCAGTGAGTAGAAACGTCTGAACCAATTATCAGACATATATAAGCGTTTGCCGCCGAATATATTAGCACATTTTAATATTCATGTCAAACTTTTATTTAAGATTATATTGATTTTTTTACGGTATTATCAGTTGATAAAACGACGAAAAGACTCGGATTTTGTCATATAAGCGCCTTTTGAAACATAGTAATAAATTGCATAGATTACTAAATAAGGGAAGCGTATCATGAAAGAAAGTATAAAAGCAAGGACACTTACCGAGGCGGAATACATCGTAAACACAAAAGCAACCGTAAGGGATACCGCAAAAACTTTCGACGTAAGCAAAAGCACCGTACACAAGGACGTTTCGGAACGTCTGAAACACATAGATATTTCCCTCTATCGCGAAGTAAAAAAAATTCTCGATTTCAATCTTTCGGAGCGTCACTTGCGCGGAGGAAAAGCCACAAAGGAAAAATACGCGAAAAAACGTTAATCGTAATAAAAACCAAAGCGCCGCTGAGGAATAGTTTCTTTCCTTGCGGCGTTTTAATTATAACAAAAAAGAACTTCGGACTGGAGACCGAAGTTCTTTGCTTTTTTCCGCTTTAAAGTAAGGCAGCGTATTTTCAGGTTGCCGATACTTGCTTACGAATAAAATGTTAAAATATTTCTTAGACCTGCTGCTCGTCGATGGCGACCTGAGATTTAACTTTTTCAAACTCCTCGAGAACAACTTTTTTAAGCATTTCCCTGGTTTCGGTGTTAAGCGGATGAACGATGTCCTTATACTCACCGTCGGGAGTCTTTTTGCTGGGCATAGCGATAAAGAAGTCGTCGCTGCCCTCTAAAATTTTGACGTCGTGCACAACGAAACAGTTGTCGATGGTGATGGACGCAACGGCTTTAAGCTTACCCTCGTCCTTCTTCACAAGTCTTACGCGTACTTCACTAATGTTCATATTTTACCCCTTTTTACGTAGCTGATTTTATAGGTTATACCTACTGGCTTGGTTATATTTTACAATATTTAATAAACTTTGGCAAGTATTTTTACAAAAATTTTAATTTTTTTGCGCAAAACGCATAAAAATCGGGCAAAAACCGATACTAAACGAGCTATGAAATGTACTAATTGCGGAAAAGAATTAAGTATAGACGAGGCAAGGCACTGCACTACATGCGGAAGCGATTACTGTCCCGAATGTGCAAGGCTTTTGGGTTTTTGCAACTGTCTTGGGGATATTGTCCCATATAACTGAAAAAAATACAAATACGCCCGTTTTGCTTACGGCGCTTAATAAAATCATGTGATTTATTATTGCGTTTGAGTGCCGAGGGCAAAACAAGCGTATTACGTTATTTTTTAAGATTGACTATCAGAACGTTGACGTCCGCGGGGGTAACTCCGCTTATTCGTGCCGCTTGTCCTATGGACAGCGGTTTTATTTTATTCAGTTTTTCGGCGGCTTCCAGTCTTAGTCCTTTTATTAAACGGTAATCAGTATCGGCGGGAAGCGAAGAATTTTCAAGGCGCTTTTGTTCCGCCCGCGTTTTTTCCGCCCTTCCGAGATAACCCGAATATTTGACTTCCACGAAAAGCTGCTGAAGTGCCGCTTTGTCTATTCCGTCGAATATATCCGAAAACCTTATAAAAAGTTCGGGAGTTATCAACGGTCTTTTGATTACCGACTCCACTGTGTACCCCGTAACGGGAGGCTGTTCTCCCGCCGCGGCGAACATATCGGTAAGCGCTTTAGGCGGCATAACCTCGTTTAACTTTTCGCGCGCCGCGTTAAGAGACTTTACTTTTTTAAGATACGCTTTCCAACGTCTGTCGGTAACGAGTCCCGCTTTACGCCCGATCGGAGTAAGTCTTAAATCCGCGTTGTCCTGTCTTAAAGAAAGGCGGAATTCCGCGCGTGAAGTCATCATGCGGTAAGGCTCGTCCGTGCCTACGGTCACAAGGTCGTCGATAAGCACGCCTATATAGGAGTTGTCGCGGGTAAGGACCACGGGAGTTTTCCCGGAAAGATACATGGCGGCGTTTATGCCGGCGACAATTCCCTGCGCGGCAGCCTCCTCGTATCCGCTTGTGCCGTTAATCTGGCCTGCAAAGAAAAGACCCTTTATTTTTTTATGCATAAGCGTGGGAAACAGCTCTAAAGGATTTATGCAGTCGTACTCGATGGCGTAGGCGTCGCGCATAATTTCGAGGTTATCAAAGCCCTTTATGCTGCGGTACATATCAAGCTGTACGAAAGCGGGCAAGGATGTGGAAAGTCCCTGCACGTACATTTCTTCCGTTCCCTCGCCTTCGGGTTCAAGGAAGAACTGATGACGGCTTTTGTCTGCAAAACGCACGATTTTATCCTCTATCGAAGGGCAATAACGCGCGCCCGTGCCGTGAATAAGACCCGAATATTTGGGAGCAAGCGACAGATTGTCGCGTATAATTTCATGAGTTTTTTCGTTGGTGTACCCTAAGTAACAACAGCGTTTTTTTGCGTGAACCTTTTTGGACAAGGCGGAAAAAGAGTAAATGTCCTCCTCTCCTTCCTGCACTTCAAGCGCGGAAAAATCCACCGAAGAGCGTTTTACGCGCGCGGGAGTACCCGTTTTGAATCGTCTTACTTCTATTCCCAAAGCCTTAAGGCTGTCCGAAAGGTGATTTGCGCGGTTGAAGCAGACGGGGCCTTTAGGCTCGATTACGTCGCCCACGATTATGGTGGATTTGAGATACACGCCGCACGCCAGCACGACGACGGGCGCGTAATACTCCATTTTATAAACGGTCCTTACGCCTTTGACAACGTCGTTTTCCACGATAAGGTCGCTTGCTTCGCCCTGTCTTAAATGGATTTTGGGGTGCTTTTCCAGCACGGACTTCATGTATTCGTGATATTTATACTTGTCCACCTGGGCACGAAGCGAATGTACCGCCGCGCCTTTGGAGCGGTTTAACATTCTCAGCTGAGTAAGCGTTTTGTCTGCCGCAACGCCCATCTCGCCGCCCAAAGCGTCCACCTCGCGCACGAGATGGCCTTTCGCCGTGCCGCCGATACTTGGATTGCAGGCAAGATAAGCCACGTTGTCCAAAGTTATGGAAAGCACAAGAGTTTCATGCCCTAAACGCGCAAGAGCAAGTCCCGCCTCCACTCCGGCGTGACCTGCCCCTACGACTATTGCGTCATAACAGGATTTATTTGTTGACATACTTCATTTTAAGATTAACGGTTTCTTACGTCCGCCCACTTGACGCTTATTGCGGCGTCACGATCACCGAAGTCGCGCATTGTTCCGCAGCGCGCCAGAGTTTCCGCGGAGGGGAACAAGGTATCGATATACATATCGCGCCACTCCTGTCCGCTGGTCTCCGCGTAGGAAGTGTCGGTGGTATACTCCTCGTAAAGCTGGTCGTAAGCTTCTTTTACGGGGCTTATCGCGCCTGCGTATTCGCTGTTTTTAAGCGCGGTTTCCTTAAGGCAAAGGAATTTGAGGAAATAATTGGCCGCCTCGGTATTCTTGGCATATTTCGAAATAACGAAGCAGTCGAGATAAATGTTTCCGCCCTCTTTGGGTACGACATACCACATATTGCGGTTACCCTCGTGCTCTACTCCGTCGTCGTCCTCATAGTCGTTCATGACGTAACCCGCGTCGCAGGACCACATCAGCGCCACTTCCACGTTGGTGTTGTTTGCCGCCATGTCGAACTTAAGGCTTTCGCCGCCCCAGATTGCCGAATAAGAACGCATTTCGTCCAGCACGGAAACCGCGTTGTCGACGGCAGCGTCGGAAAAATCCTCGTAAATGCTCTGAAGTTTAGCTTGATACTCCTCGCCGTAAGAAGTAAAGCCGTTGCTGAGCGAAGAAAGCTCTTCGCGGTTATACCAGATTGCGGCGGAGGTAATCGCCTCTCTCAACGAATCCTTGTTGGCACTTTTCTGGTCGTATTCGTCGGTGAAAATGGCGGACCAGCTGTCTATATGCTTACCCGTCTTGGAATAATCGTACATTATTCCGAAAGTACCGTACATATAGGGCACGGAATATTCCAGCGTGGGGTCGGATATCTTTGCGCGATTGACGTATTCTTCTTTAATCACGCTTTCCACGTCAATGATGTTTTTGTCGACTTTGACCAGAAGGTCTTTCTTTATAAGCTGCTCTACGGCGTAATCGGAGGGAAGCAAAAGGTCGTAATCGGCGTGGTCGCGTTCTACCGCAGTCATTATCTCCTCCACCGCGTCAAAAGTGGTGGGCGTGACTACTTCCACGGTCTTGCCGGTTTGCTCGTTGTACCAGGTTTCGAACTCGTCGAAAATTTCCTCGTCGATGTATTCGCCGGGAATGTACATCTTAAGCTGAGTACTGCGGTCGGAGCATCCCGTCAAAGCGGCGACGGGGAAAGCAAGAACCAACGCAAGCAAAAGGGTAAGAATCTTTTTCATTGTTTTTTCTCCTTTATAATAAAAAATTGTGTACTGTGTTGCGGTTAAAACGGATTTATCAAAAACGTTTTAACGGTTTAAGATTTTCATAACTGCCTGACGGGCGGTTTTGCCGATTAAACTTAAAGCAAAATTTAAGCCGAAGTATGTTGCTGCGCGGATAACTTCTTCTGTTTGGCGCGCTTGACAATGTTGAAAATTATCATTACGGCAAGCACGGTTACGAACAGAATGGTGCTTAATGCGCGTATAGCGGGGTCAAGGTCGCGTCTTAAGCTTGCGTAGACATAAGTGGAAACGGTATTGACTCCGTTTGTACCCTTGTTGAGGTTTGTCACCACAAAGTCGTCCAGAGAAAGCGTGAACGCAAGCGCGAATCCCGAAATCATGCCGCCTATAAGCTGAGGAAGAATTACCGTAAACAGACTGCGCATAGGCCCTGCGCCCAGGTCCAGACCCGCCTCGTAAAGATTGGGATTAAGCTGATTGAGTCTGGGGCTTACGGTAAGAATAACGTAAGGCGTCGTGATAATCGTATGCGCGATTATCAGCCAGCCCACTCCCTTCTGGACGGGAATCATCACAACGTCTCTTAAAAAAATGGACAGGAGGAAAAATCCGACCGCAGTGACTATTTCGGCGTTGACGACGGTGATTTCAGAAACGAAATTCACCGCTTTTTTACTGCGCTTCATGTAGTAAAGTCCCACCGACGTAAAAGTCCCGAGGAACGTTGCAAGCAACGCGGATACGACGCCTATCACCAGAGTGTTCACGGTCGCCTGCATAAGCTGCTTGTTGGTGAACAGTCTTGTGTACAGCGAAAAAGTGAACGAGCCGAAGCCGTTTTCGCCGCCGATGTTTTTCTCCGAAGAAAACGAATAGAGAATAATCAGCGCTATGGGCAAATATATACACGCAAGCACTATTATAAGGAACAGCCATCTCAGTACGAGAGAAAGAGTTTTTTTCATTGTGCTTCCCCTCCCTTTGACGTGACGGCAGGCTTGCTTTTGGGCGCGCGCGCCGTGACGAAATTACTGATAAACATTGTAAGAAACACAAGTATAAGTAATACGAACGATAAAGCCGACCCCACACCCCAGGTGCTGGTGGTGGTAAACAGGCCGTTAATCTTGCCGCCGATAACGTTTGTGGACGCGTCGCCCAGCATACCCGTTATCGCATAGGCGCTGAATACGGGCATAAACACCATCGTAATTCCGCTTATCACTCCGCCCATGGACAGCGGAAGCGTAACTTTGAAAAACGTTACCGCGCCGTTTGCGCCAAGGTCTGCGGACGCCTCCTTGTAGCTTTTGTCCATATTGGTAAGTACGGTATAAATAGGCAGCAGCATAAATGGCAGGAAGTCGTAAACCATGCCGATCATGGTTGCCAGGAATCCGTAATCCACGCCCAGCATAAACAACAACGACTTAAGCGCGATAACCCTTAACACGAAGTTCATCCACATGGGAATAATGAACAGAAGCGCAAGCACTACGTAACGGTTAAACGGCGCCGAAGCAAGCACCATCGCGGTAGGATACGCAATAAGCAGGCAAATAACGGTGGTAAGCGCGGCAATACCTATCGTCTTAAGCAAAAGCGTAAGATTACTGCTTTGAGTAAACACAAGCTTGAAATTTTCGAAGGTAAAACTGCCGTCCGCGCCGATAAACGCATATATCAGCACCAGAATAAGCGGTAAGACCACGAAAATTGCGCATATGACCACATAAGGCAGCGCGAAAAACGCGGGACGAAAACTAATTTTCTTCATTATCCGCCTCCTCGGCAAGGGGCTCCGCTTTAATTTTCGCGGGGTCGAGTTTCACGCCTACGCGGTCGCCGATGTCCCACTCGTCCGTGGTATCGATGTAGAAGTCCTCGTCGGTATCGGTATAAATCTGCACCTGATAATAAGTGCCTTTGTACAGCGTCTGAGTGACGAATGCGCCGATTACTCCGTCGTTTTCGTCGTCGGTAAGCTCCACCCCGTCAAACCCTATGGACACTTTTACCGCCGTACCCTTCTCGAGTCCCTCTTTATTGTCGAATTCGAAAGTTCCGCCGCAGATGTCCACGGTGTTTTCGCCGCTGACTTCGCCTTTGAACTCGTTTATCGTCCTGAGCTTTTTCATTATGTGAATGCCGTCGGGTTTAATACCAAGTCTTACTGTAGCGCCCGGCTTTGCCTCGGTGGTGGACTGGACGGTAAACTCGTACCCGTTTGCCTCCACTTCCATTTCGTACCAGGTGCCTTTGAAAACGGCGGTAAGCACTTTACCCGAAAGCTGACCTTTACCCGAATCCGCAGAGTAAATTTTGATGTCCTCGGGGCGCACTACAAGGTCGACGGGCTCGTTTTTGCCGAAGCCCTTGTCCTCGCACTCGAAAAGCGTACCCAGAAATTTTACCGCAAAATCCTTTACCATTACGCCCGAAAGTATATTGCTTTCGCCTATAAAGTCCGCAACGAAAGCGTTTGCCGGCTCGTCATACACTTTCTTCGGAGTGCCGATCTGCTGAATAACACCGTCGTTGATGACGACAACCACGTCCGACATGGTAAGCGCTTCTTCCTGGTCGTGCGTGACGTACACGAACGTAATGCCCAATTCCTTGTGCATCTTCATAAGCTCGACCTGCATGTCTTTGCGCATTTTGAGGTCCAATGCTCCCAAAGGTTCGTCCAAGAGCAGAACTTTAGGCTCGCAGACAAGAGCGCGCGCGATAGCCACCCTTTGCTGCTGACCGCCCGAAAGCGAATTTACGTCGCGGTGACCGTAATCCTCAAGCCCCACCATTTTAAGGGCGTGATTGACTTTGTCGGCTATTTCGGATTTTGTGAGTTTGCGCGTCTTTTTTACCGTGTTACCCTTTTTGTCCGTCTTTATTCCGTCGTCAAGTTTTTTAAGTTTAAGCCCGAAAGCTACGTTTTTAAAAACGTTGAGATGCGGAAAAAGCGCGTATTTCTGGAATACGGTGTTTACGGGACGGCGGTAAGGCGGCATCTGCGTCACGTCCTGCCCTTCGATGAGTATGTTGCCGCTTGTGGGCAAGGTGAATCCCGCAATCATTCTTAAAAGAGTGGTTTTTCCGCAGCCGCTGGGTCCCAAAAGCGTGACGAACTGCCCGCGGCGAATGGAAAGATTGATGTCGTCGATGACGGTAACGTCGTCGAAAACTTTGGTGACATTTTTCACTTCGATGATTTTATCGAATCTCTGTTCCCTTGTTTCTCTCATTTGTTTGAATTCCTTATTCTCAGAAATTGGGCGGGCAGCTAAGCCAGATGACGATTGCCTGACTTTTACCCGTGTTTTCAATATAGTGCGTGCGGTCACAGCGGAAGTAAAAACTTTCCCCTTCCTTCGCGTCCGCCTCACGTTTGCCGACGTGTACCTTTATTCTTCCCTTAAGTACGTAACCGAATTCCTCTCCGTCGTGAGGAAGGTCTTTTTCGGTAACGGCACCCGGCTCCAGCTCCATTCTTATAGGCTCCATCATATTCTTCTGAGCCGTGGGCACAAGCCAGGTTATTTTAACGTTTTCGCCCGTCTTTTCGAAATAATCGTCCGTGCCGAACACAAGGCTGTCGTCCCCCTCCGACGCGAAAAAGTCGGCAAGCGTGCACCCGAGCGTCTGCAGGATATCTTTAAGCGTGGCAATCGACGGGCTTGTAAGGTCGTTTTCAAGCTGTGAAATATAACCTTTCGTAAGCTCGCACCTGTCGGCTAGTTCTTCCTGCGTAAGCTGTTTTTTCAGTCTGAGTTCTTTGATTTTAAGGCCGATTTCCATCGGATTTTTCCTCCATTCGCAAGGATTAGTATTACCAAACCCCGCGTTTACAAGGTCACTTTATAATAAACTTAAGGTTTAATTTTGCTAAACCTCGATTAGTCTATACGTTTTGGAAACAAATGTCAATCGTTTTAAGCATATTTTTTCGGGAATTTTACACTTGCGCGCTTGTAAAACAATAAAAATATGTGTTATAATCATAAAAAAGTAATTTTACGGGGTTTTAATCAAATGGACAAAGTAAAACTCATGAAAATAATAACCGTTTCGGCAATAATATTCATTGCCGTTCTGGTTGTGGCGCTTGTAATAAATCTGGTAAAACTGTCTAACGTCAACTCCAAAAAGGCGGCTTTGGAAAAAGAGCTTAAGGAGATTCAGCGCCAAATCGAGGAAAACAACAGCGAAATAGAATACATCAGTACCGACGAATACATCGACCAGTACGCGCGCGAATACCTTAACATGCACGGTAAGGACGAAGAAGCTTTTACGGGAAGCGGCGAGTAATGGACGCTGTAATCGATATCGGCAGCAATTCGGTAAGGCTTCTTATTGACGAAAACCTGAAAGTCGCCAAAAAAGACGTTTGCACCACTTCTCTCGGGGACGGACTTGCCAAAAGCGGAAAGCTTAACGATGAAGCCATGGCGCGCACCGAAAAGGCGGTTGCGGAATTCGTGCAGAAAGCCAGAATGAAAAATGCGAAAAACATTTACATTTTCGGTACGGAAGCCATGCGCGCGGCGGAAAACGGTATTGTCTTTAAACAAAGGCTGGAAAAAGTCACGGGGCTTAACGTGGACGTAATAAGCGGCGAAACGGAAGCCAAGCTGGGACTTATGGGCGCGCTGTCCGATATGCCGGGCGGCGAAATCACTTTAATCGACATCGGCGGCGCAAGCGTGGAAATCGTGCGCGGCGACCAGAAAAGAATAACCTACCTTAAATCCCTGCCGTTGGGAATGGTGCGGCTTATCGACCTTGCGGGCAGTAAACGCGAGGATATCGAGCGTTTTGTATCCGACCGCATCGATGAATTCGGCTTTGTCAGCGGCGTCGAAGGGGTGGCTATCGGCGGAACGGCGACTTCTTTGGCATCTATGGACCTTAATCAGAAGGTCTACGACCCGAACGAAGTACACGGACACGTGCTTACGCTTGACGCTTTGAAATCACTTACCGACAGGATTTTCGCATCCGAGGATTTACTGAAAGAATTTCCCACCCTTCCCGAAAAACGCGCACGTATTATAGGGCACGGCGCAATCATGCTTTCCTCGCTTTTGGAGTATCTGGGCCTTGACAGCGTAAAGGTGTCCGAGCGAGACAATCTTGAAGGTTACCTTTTCGCCGTAGGAAACAAACGGAAATAATTATAAGAAACTAAACGCGTCCTGATTTATAAAAAGGCGCGTTTTTAAATAGGTAAAATTTACAAGCAGCCGCTTCGCATAAAAGAAAAACGCGGGTCAGATAATAGAACTAAGCAAGGAGGATGCTTACCGGAAGTCGATAAGACAAAGCGGGGCGTCCGTCCCCGCTAATCTTATAAAAGGAGAAAAGGATAAATGGCTGCTACTAAGAATGCTAAGACTCAGTCTGCAAACTCCAAGACCACGGCGAAGACCACTTCCAAAGCTAACGGAAGCACTTCCGCCAAGGCGACGAGATCCGCGAAAAACTGCAAATAAGTTTTTATCGAGGATTACCATCCGATAAGAACAAGCGTTTTACATATTACGTTTGGTTAAATCGGATAAAACAAAAAGACGCTGACCTCATTAGAAGTCCGCGTCTTTTTTTTTGTCTTGTTTTCAATTGAATTCTCAGTAATTCAGTCCTTTGTTTTACGCAACCGTAAAATTAACGGCGGTTGAATTTGTTTTTAAGCGCAAGCAGCATATCGTCAAGCGATTTTTCCTCTCTGTGCGGTTTTGCGAATTTTTTATCCGATTTTCCGTTGTCGCGGCGGGGACGGTTGTCTGCCTTTTCCCTGCGCGCACCGCCTTTAGGTGCCTCGGACACAAAACCGCTTGCCTGTTTTATCGAAAGGTTGATACGGTGTTTTTCAGCGTCTACGCCGATAACCTTGACTTTAACGGTTTGCCCCACGCTTAACGCTTCCGACGGGTGCTTGATGAATCTGTCGGAAATTTCGGAAACGTGTACAAGTCCGTCGTGATGAACGCCTATGTCCACGAACGCGCCGAAGTCAATGACGTTGCGTACCGTACCCGTAAGCTCCATGCCCTCTTTAAGGTCTTTGATGTCCATAAGGTCTGCCCTGAGCTGCGGCGGCGGAAGCAGAGTACGTATATCGCGGCCGGGCTTTAAAATTTCTTCCACGATGTCGTGAAGAGTAAGCTGACCTACGCCTATTTCGGCGGCGACTTTTTCCTCTCCGTCGGCAGCTATTTTGTCTTTAAGCGCGGAAATTTTGCCCTCTTTGACGTCAGACTCCGTATAACCGTACTTGGCAAGCAGTTTCTCTGCCGCTTCATAGCTTTCAGGGTGGACGCCCGTGTTGTCAAGCACGTTTTCGCTGCCCGGAATGCGTAAAAATCCCGCGCACTGTTCGAACGCCTTGGGTCCGAGTTTGTTTACCTCCAAAAGCTGGCGACGGCTTAAGAACGGACTTTTTTTACGGTATTCCACTATGTTTTTGGCTATCGTTGTGTTAAGTCCCGCAACGAACGCCAAAAGGCTGTAAGAAGCGGTGTTAAGGTCCACGCCCACACTGTTGACGCAATCTTCCACAACGCCTTCAAGCACTTCGGTAAGGCGCTTTTGCGGCATATCGTGCTGATACTGACCCACGCCTATTGATTTGACGTCGATTTTAATAAGTTCGGCAAGGGGGTCCATAAGCCTGCGCGCAATGGATACAGCGCTTCTTACGGTAACGTCGTATTCGGGGAACTCCTCCGTACCCAGCTTGCTTGCCGAGTACACGGACGCGCCCGCCTCGTTGACCACCATGTATTCCACTTTCCGCGGACACTCTTTAATGAGGTCGGCAACAAAAATTTCCGACTCCTTCGAAGCGGTGCCGTTGCCGATGGAAATGACGTCGGCGTTATACTTTTCGATAAGCTTAAGCATCGTTTTCTTGGCTTCTTCGGTCTTGTTCTGCGGCGGAGTGGGATAAATGACCGTATGGTCAAGTACGTTTCCCGACTGGTCGATAACTGCGATTTTGCAGCCCGTGCGGTAAGCGGGGTCCAAACCTATGATTACCTTGCCCTTAAGCGGCGGCTGCATCAGAAGCGGCTTGAGGTTAACTTCGAACATCTTTATCGCCTGTTCGTTAGCCTTGTCGGTAAGCTCGTTTCTCACTTCGCGCTCTATCGAAGGGAATATAAGACGCGCGTAGCTGTCCTCTGTCGCCTCGCTCATAATCGAGTTGAACGCGCTGTCCTTTAAGAACTTGGTTTTGATTATTTCCACGGCGCGCTCGGCAGAAGCGCTGATCGAAACCTTAAGGCATTCCTCTTTTTCTCCGCGGTTAAGCGCGAGTATGCGGTGCGAAGGAAGCGTGGAAATCTTTTCAGAAAACTCCTTGTACATCTCGTAGGTGTTAAGCTTTTCTTTGTCTTCCTGTTTATCGGAAAACACGCTTACGATAAGTCCTTCGCTAAATAAAAATTCCCTTAACGCCTTTCTCGTTTCGGCATCGTCGGAAATAAGCTCCGCGATGATATCCTTGGCGCCTAAAATAGCTTCCTCGGGAGTGTTGACTCCCTTTTCGGGGTCAACGTAAGCGGCCGCAAGCGCAGTAATATCGCACTCCTTTTGCTCCTGCGCGAAGATAATATCCGCAAGAGGCTGAAGTCCCCTTTCCACGGCAACGGAAGCGCGCGTCTTTTTCTTTTGCTTATAAGGTCTGTAAACGTCCTCCACTTCAGTGAGAGTTGAGGCTTTTTCCAGGGCGGCGGCAAGCTCGTCCGTCCATTTACCCTGTCCTTCGATTGAGGAACGCACTTCCTCTTTACGCGTTTCAAGGTTTTTAAGATAAGTCAGTCTGTCCGCAAAATCGCGCAATAGCTCGTCGTTGCAGCCGCCGTGCATTTCCTTGCGGTAACGCGCGATAAACGGAATGGTGTTGCCTTCCTCGATAAGGTCGACGATGTTAGACGCGTATTTGGGAAGAAGTTTGAATTCTTCGCTTAATTTAGTTTTAATGTCCATGGATGCTTCCTTGAATTTTATTAGCCCCACGTTTTACCGTGCGACCGTATAATTGTATAATATTTTGAAAAATAAAGCAAACGTTTTTTTCAAAAGTACATAATAGCTTTTTTGCCCGAATAATTATAATCGGAGGTATATATTCGATGGAAAACGAAACAATAAAAAAACGCCATTCTTTAACGCTTGAAAACAGGGCAAAAGGCAGTATGACGGGAGTCAGCGAAGTGCTTTCCTACGGCGAAAACGAACTTTGTCTCAATACAAGCGAGGGGCTTTTGACGCTTACGGGCAAACAGCTTAAAATTATAAAATACAATACCGAGGACGGAAGCCTGGCTTTTTCGGGCAGCGTGGACGCAGTCAAATACAACGCCAAAAAACCGCCTCTTATAAAGCGAATCTTCAAATGAACGAAACCGTTCTCTTCTTCCTTTGCGTTGCAGCGGGGTTGTTTGCAAGGGCTTTGTTTATCCCCTTCCGCCGTGCGATAAAAAAAAGCGGCGCGATTTTGACTTTTATCATCGATACGGTTCTGGCTTTTTCAGGCGGAGTCCCTTTTGCCGCGCTTATATTTATTTTTAACGACGGAATCATGCCGTACTTTGCGGTGGCGGCATTCGACACAGGACTTTTGCTGCCTTCGGCGTTAAAATTATTTAATTTTAAAAAGGCATTGCATTTAACTTTGTCACAGCGTAATTCTTGCGATAACGATGCCGTAAAAGCCGAAGTTAAATAAAATAAACTAATAAATAATCCGTTTTGTCTTTTTATATCGGTTTTACTTGATTTTACATCCTATTAAGATTATAATCTATCTAACGTCAAGCTCAATTTAAAAGGAGAAAATCATGAAAATCGGATTGATAACCGAAAATTTTCAGCAGCATTACGAGTGCGGTGAAATTTTTCACAAGCTAAAGCAAATAGGTTACGACGGAGTGGATTACACGCTTAGCTTAGCTTACAATAAACCCGAAGAAATTTTTTCAA
The DNA here is from genome assembly GCA_900543755.1 of uncultured Eubacteriales bacterium. Taxonomy (GTDB): domain Bacteria; phylum Bacillota; class Clostridia; order Christensenellales; family Pumilibacteraceae; genus UBA10677. The sequence goes on along the minus strand of UQSP01000034.1, from coordinate 856 downwards.
AACCACGCTCCGAATGGACGAAACACTATAAGCATATCGCCGAAGAAATGAAAAACAACGATATCGTTGCTTTTCAGACGCATGCAACCTTCCCTACGGATTTTGACGGCGCAAAATGTCTTACGGACTACACTCTTGACCAGTTCAGAAAGGAAATAGAAGCCGCCGCCATTTTAAACAGCCCTTACATCGTCATCCACCCCATCAATATTGCGGTAAGGGAAAAAAACAAACAGCAGGACTTTGAAGTCAACATGGACGCTTTCGGCAAGCTTTTGCCCGTGCTGGAAGAATTCGGAGTGACGCTGGGGGTCGAAAATATGTTTGTCTGGGACGATCTCAGAAGATGCAACTGCCCCACCGGCTGCTCCTCCGCTGAGGACATGATTCGCTACATCGACTCAATGAAATCCGAACATTTTAAGGCGTGTCTTGATACGGGACATATGCTGATAAACTGTTTTTCTCCTGCGGAAGCCGTGAGAAAATTGGGAAAACGCCTTAAACTTTTGCACGTGCATGACAATTACGGTTTGTTCGACAATCACAACGCGCCCGGACAAGGCTCAATCGACTGGCATGATTTTGCAGCCGCACTTAAGGAAACGGGATACGACGGAGCTTTTTGCATGGAAACTTCCTTCAGCGCAGTAATGAGATTATCAACCGAACTTGGCTGGGAATACGCGAAATACGCCTACGCCGCTGCGAAAAAAATAGTCGAATTGGCGGAATAATCGGATTTACTTAATTCGTCCGCAAAAAAATCATTACTTTGTAAAATTTTAAAAATTACATAAAAAACGCCCTGTCTCTTATACACATCTGACGCTGCCGACGAACTCTAGGGTGTAGA
>UQSP01000033.1 GCA_900543755.1 uncultured Eubacteriales bacterium | reverse complement strand
TCTACACCCTAGAGTTCGTCGGCAGCGTCAGATGTGTATAAGAGACAGAGATAAACTATTACTCACCTTTTTATATTTTCGGCGGCGCAACCTATGAAATCGCCGGTAAACGGCTTAAGCAAAATGCATATCGGAAATAAGTAAAAAAGCAGAATTTTCCGCTGACTGTTTATAATCGGGAATGTTTTTACAATTCGGTTATATGGTGCTTGACAATTTTCATAAAAAGGCTTTACAATAGAAATATGGGCAATGCAGAGCTGAAATTCATAATAAGACACGTACATCCCAAGTGCAGCGTGGAGCCGGAACACACTCATCCGTGCTGCGAGCTTGTGTATTACATACGAGGGGAGGGCAAGTCGGTAATAGGCGGTAAAAGTTACGATTATCGGCCCGGGACTTTCGTATATATTCCGCCGACTGTGCCCCATTCTGAGAAGCATTCGACGCAGACGCAAGTTTTGTTTTTCGCGTTTGAATACGAAAACGAGTATATTACGGCGGAAACGGGCGTATATCAGGACGACTCGGGGGCGGTGCTGGCTTTGTTTGAGGAAATAAACCGTGAAATCGTACAGAAACGCAATTACTACAAATATGCGGCGGCGCTGCTTATAGAACGCATTATGCTGCTTATTTGCAGGCAAAAGAGCCGTAACGACGAGAAAAACGTGTTTGAAGAAAGCATGAAATACGCCGTAGATTATATAAAACTCAACTCGCAGCATTGCATAGACGTAAAAAGCCTTGCCGAGACGATAGGATACAGTTACGATTATTTCCGGCATCAGTTCCGCAAGCTTTACGGCATGGGGGCCAAGGAATTTATTCTTCGGGAGAGGATGAACAAGGTAAAGGAACTCCTTGCCGATACTGATATGACCATCAAGGAAATCGCAAGTCAGTGCGCGTTTGAAAGTCAGGCGCACCTTAGCGTAGCGTTCAAAAAGGTGGAAAACATGACTCCCGCACAGTTCCGCCAGCAACAAAACAAGATAAAATTCAGCGACGTGCTGATAAAATACAAGGACTGAATCGAATAAAGTACAGAAATATTTTTAAAAATCGGCTTTTTGTAAGTCGATTTTTTTTAATACCGGGTGATGTTTGAATTTAGCTATTGTCTGACGGCGGCTGTTGTGATATTATTGTGGTACAAAAAAATTAAGGAAATACGGGATTATGATACTTTTAATGGACACCGACATAGGCGATGATATCGATGATGCGCTCGCATTGGGCTTTTTAATGAAAACAGACATTGAAATAGCGGGCATTACAACCGTGTACCGTGAAGCGGCAAAACGCGCGCATATTGTCAGAAGGCTGCTTGAGTTGGAGGGAAGAAACGATATTCCCGTCTTTGCAGGGGCTTCCAAGCCTTTGTCTGAGGGGGCAAAAATACTGGGCGCATTGAATTACGGAGAGGAATCGGCCGAAGAAGATGACGACGGCGGCCTTGCCGCGGTGAAGTTTATCGCGGAGTGTGCCGAAAAGTACGGCAATGAGCTTGTCTTGCTTGCCATAGGAGCGCAGACCAACGTTGCTATGGCGATAATGCGTTATCCCGAAAAGATGCAAAAGGCGGGCAGAATAGTCGTTATGGGAGGATGTTTTACTTTTGCGCACGACGAATGGAACATTGCCTGCGACCCGACTGCGGCGCGGATAGTGCTGGAAAGCGGACTTAACGTCGAGTATGTACCGTGGGAAATAACTTCGCGCGTGTGCATAGGTAAAAAAAATTACGATTATATTCTGGGACTTGAATGCGGAGGGCTGACCGGCGCGCTTGCGGATATGGTAAGAAGCTGGTCGGAGAGGAACGATTACATACCGCTTTTACACGATCCGCTTGCTCTTATGTATGCTCTCGACTCATCTTTCGCTTCGACGTGCCGTATAAAGGCGGCTGTAGTTGAAAGCGGACTTGCGGAAGGAATAACGCTTAATCTCACGGACGGCGCGGGATGCAATGGCGCCTCATACAAAAGACCCGATGCGCGCACCGTTACGGTTGTAAACGGCGTGGACGAAAGGTTTGTGGTGAAAAAGTTCATGAGCAAAGTTTTCAATAAGTCGGAAGTTTCTTCGTCCGCTGCCCAATGCGGGATAGAAACGGTAAGCGCGTAAAAAGCGTTCCGCGCTAAGTCAAGAACAAAAAGTCAAGATTAAATCATATCCACAGAAATAAAACTATAAAACGGGATAAGGAGAAAGAGCAATGAAAAAGTTTATTTGCGTTATATTCGCGGCTATTCTTTTCAGCGTGACCCTTTTCGGTTGCGGAGGAGGCGGAAACAGCAACGTAAAGTTCTGGGTTTACGGCGACGAGTCGGAGCTGGAAGTTTACACAATCATGACCGAAGAGTTTAACGAAACTTACGGCAAGGAAAACGGAATAAAGGTGGACATTTCCACCAAGCCGCCGGGAAATTACGAATCTCTTATTCAGACCGTTTCCACCTCGAAAAGCGGACCCGACGTCTTTCTGTGCATTGAGGACAACTTTAAAAAGTGGGTCAATATGGGTTTTCTGACGGATATGACGCAATACCTTGACGCAGTTAACGACATCGACGTAAGCGATGTGTACGCCACTACGGTGGACAGACTGCGCTACGACCGCGAAAACAACACTTCCAATTCCGACGATCCGCTTTACGGTTTGCCGCTGGATACCAAGCCCTCTGCGCTTTACTACAACGAAAGTATGTTTGAAAAAGCCGGAATCATCGTAATTAGCGTGGACGAAGAGAATCTGGACGCGTGGAATGACGGAAAAGTCGCGGACAACCGCGGCAAAACGCGCGCTGATTACGAAGCCGAGCATCCCGAGCTTAAAGGAGTTACGGTCCCGAACAAGGGTTATTACCGCAGCATATATCCATATACCGTGGACGTGGGCTGGACGTACCCCGACGAAAACGAAGTGCTTGTATTCAACAACTGCATTGCGATGAACTGGGACGAAATCGAGGACCTTGCGATGCTGTTCACTCCCTCTTACAATACAAGTGCGGCGGCGGAATTCGGCACCGATTTCGGGTATTTTACCGAGTGGTGGTTCAATTACGGCTGGTCGGTGGGCGGCGACTGCCTTACCGATTTATCGGGTAACGGCGACTGGAACTTTTCGCTTCTGGATTACACGCCCAACTTTATGGTAACGGGCGAAAGCTATACGGGCGCTTATACCGGTAAAACTTATACTAAGGGCGAAACGCTTGAGCATCTCGACAAATTCGATATTCCCGCAGGCGAGCTGATGACGCCCGACAACGAAGGCGGCTATACATACAACGGTCAAAAAATAGGGATACGTCAGAGCGTGACGGAGGCGGCCGAAAACGGGACGCTTACCGCGCTTCCCTCCACGAGAGAGGCGTTTACCCGTTATCTTAAGTTGGGGGCGGAAAAAACCGCAGATATAGAAGGCGAGGGCGGACTTGCGATTTCGCCCAATCCCCTTACCTTTTCCACCCGCACGAGAATGAATTATTTTTATTCGGGCAAAATGGCGATGCTGGTGGATTACTCATCCTATATGGCTACCGTCAGCGAGCAGGCCGAAGAACGCGGATTCAAGTGGGATATCGCTCCGCTTGCCGTTTACAAAGAATACGTCGATCCTCTTGATCCCGACTGCGACGAAACCGTAGTAGTGGGAAAGACCGCGGGGCAGTCCAACTCCAAGGCCATGGTCAGCCGCGAAAATTCGCAGAACAAAGAGTCAGCGGCAAAGTTTATTAAATGGATGGCAAGTAAAGCCGGTCAGACCATACGCGCCGAAAACGGACATTTCCCCAACCAGAAGGAATTGATATCCCGTGTAGTTTTTCCCGGATACGCACCCGCAAACGTAAAAGCTTTTTCCGAAGCGCTGGAATTCCAAGGCGCGGGCGACTGGTGGTATATGGCGGATTACGAGTGGATAAATGTCTGGGCGGTTCCGCTTAACTCCGAAGTGCGTAACGGCAAGATGACATATGACGCATGGCGCGCAGACGCCGTAAACGACACCAACGAAAGACTTAAGCTTTATTGATAAGTAATAATATGGCTTGAAAAAAGGGTGATTCCGCAGCAAAACACCCGGTTGTCCGGTCAGTCGTTTCTGAAGCAAGAACAGCGCGGAACGTGCGGAATTGTTCGTGAGGATACGCGGAAAGTTTTTGACTTGCAGGCTTGAAAGCACAGATAAAGCGGAAAAAAAAGGATTATCAGATATGCAGGATAGAGAAAATCCGGAATTTGTAAACACGAAGCTTTTTAAAAACAACGTCGCTTCGGCAGCCGGGAAAAAACTGAAAAGAAGAGAAGATATCGAGGGAACCCTTATGGCGATTTCGCCTTTTATAGGGTATATCCTGTTCGGACTGTTTCCCATGCTGCTGTCGCTTGTCGTCAGTTTTACCGAGCTGAAGTCATACGACATCACGCGCATGAAGTTTGCGGGATTTGATAACTACAAGGCAATACTGACGTCGGAAATGTTCTACACATCGGTGGTAAATACCTTGTATTATTGCTTAAGCGTGCCCGTCAACATGGTGTCGGCGCTGTTCATCGCCAATTTGCTTACCAAACCGCTTAAGGCGCGCGGGTTTGCCCGAACCGTGCTTTTTCTTCCGTCGGTTTGCTCCACGGTGGGCGTAACGCTTATGTGGACCTGGATTTACGAGGCCAATTACGGAGTGATAAACACGTTTTTAAGCGGAATAGGACTGCCCAAAGTGGGCTTTATGACTTCCAAAGAGTGGTTTATGCCCTCCGTATTGTTCCTTAGTCTGTGGATGGGCGGCACCAATATAGTGCTGATGCAGTCTGCGCTTGCAAACGTGGACAGTTCGCTTAAAGAGGCTGCGCGGATAGACGGGGCAAGGGAAATCACGGTTTTCTGGAAAATAACTTTTCCCGGCATTACTCCCACGCTTTTTTATATGCTTATCATGAACCTTATCGCCGCGATGCAGGAAATGGCGATAATGCAGGTTATTACCACCAACGGCGTGGGTCCGGGTTACAGGGCGGTTACGCTTACGTATTATCTGTACCGTATGGCGTTTACCAATACCGCGACCGACGGATTGGGAATGGGCTCCGCGCTGAGCTGGATTGTTGCGATTGCCATCATAATTATTACGCGCATCAACTTCCGCCTCAGCAAAAAATGGGTGAACTACGATTGAAGGGGGCGCAAATGGAAAGTTCTTACAACAACGCATATGCCGCAGTAAAAGCGAGCGAACGCAAAAAGAAAAAACTGTTTATAGGCTCTCATTTCATGCTTTTATTGGTGCTTCTTTTCGTGCTGGTGCCTTTTTACATCCTTATTATAACTTCACTGGAAAGCGAGATAGAGGCAAACAACGCCGCTTTTGCCTGGTGGCCGCAAATGGGATTTACTTTAAAGGCTTATGAAAGCGTACTGTTCAGAAAAATGGGCGGAACAAGCGTCATCAGGGGACTGTGGAACACACTTTGGATTTATCTTCCCGGACTTATCGTGGGTTTGTTTATGTCCGCGCTGTCCGCTTTCGCTTTCGCGAAACTGAGATTCCGTGCCAAAAACTTCATGTTTTCGGTTTTGCTGGCGACGATGATGATTCCCAACTGTATGTCCACCATTGCCTCTTTCCTCATTTTCGACAACATCGGATGGGTTAACACGCCTTTTCCGCTTATGATTCCCAGAATGTTCGGCTCAATCGGCGTGGTGTTCTTTTTAAGACAGTATTTTCTGGGTATTCCCGACGACCTTATGGGAGCGGCAAAAATCGACGGACTCAGCAACTTCGGCATTTTTCTTAAAATTATGCTGGGAATCGCCGCGCCCGCGCTTATCGCGCAGTTTATAATAACTTTTATCGGTGCATACAACGATTACATGGGACCGCTTATTTATTTGCAGGACGCAAGTATGTACACTCTGCAGATAGCACTGGCATTTTTCGCGGACGTTTATACGCAGAACTGGCCTTTAAGAATGGCGGGCTGTGTGGTTGCGATGCTTCCGCTTATTATTTTGTATCTTATTTCTCAGAAGTTTATCTTAAAGGGCATTGCCGTTTCTTCGGGCCTGAAGGGATGATTTCCGTTCGTATGCGTTCATACGCAAGAGAATTTACAGGCAAGACATTACGGATCTATGAAACCGCGAATAAATTGCGGTTTGTTCGGAGCAGAAAATCAGAAAAAAAAGCAGGAAAAAAGAGAAGGGAGGAAGATTACGGAAATGAAAAAAATAAAAGTGTTTTTTTCATTGCTGCTGACGTTGGCGTTTGCTCTGTCTTTTACGGCTTGCGCAGGCGATTTAAGCGGATTTAAACTGGGTGCTTTTGTGTTAAGCGACGAAAGCGACCGGTTCGACAGCAAATATTTTTACCGCAACGATCTCAACGTGTTCGGCGGCGACGCGGACGTCATATGGGTGCCGGATGAGCGCGATTCGGAGTACGGCGGCTGGTTTTATATGTATATGTCGGGAAACGACGGTGTGCCCGTGCAGCTGGAGCCCGACGGCTCGCGCTCGGCTGTGACGGTTTTAAGAAGCCGTGACCTCAACGACTGGGAACTGTGCGGCGCGGTCAGCGACGGTTTCGGCGTGCGTATCGAAAGCGACGAATGGATTATCCAACACGTCTGGGCGCCCGAGGTTGTCTACAACGAAAAAGACGGCAAGTACTATATGTATTTTAATGCGTTTGCTCCTTTTAAAAGCGATGAAGAGCCCTGGTTCAATGTCCAAAGCGACAACATGTACGACCGTTTTTACGGCGCGGTACTTATGGCGGACGACCCTGTGGGACCTTTCAGGCTTGCCACTTCCGAAAGATATTACGGCGACGCGACGAAAGCTAATCTTAACGGTCAGGTTATTACGGGCCGCACTCCTCAGATCAACGTTACGGACCAATTCGATCTCGATTACGTCTTTTCGGTTATCGACTTTTCCCCGTTCTTCGACGAAAACGGAGATTTGTATCTATATTTCGTGCGGCATATAAGCACGGGCCACGACCATAACTGTATGTGGGGCGTCAAAATGAAGGATATGATTACGCCCGATTATGACACGCTTACAATGCTGGCGGCTTGTAATTACGAGTCCGTGGAGTATGTGGGCGGCGCCGCCCGTTATGACGAGGACGCTTACGTCAAGACGGGTTATTTCGGCACGGACAGCGGAACAGAACGCGACGAAACCAAGGACGCCGGTCTCTGGGGCGACGAGGGTGCCATTAACGAGGGACCGCAGATGTACTTTGCGGACGGCAGATACTACCTTATTTATTCGCCTCAGGGATTTGCTTCCCCCACTTACGACACCAAACAGGCGATTGGCGACAGCCCTCTGGGGCCTTTTAAAAAGCTTCCCTGGTATCCGTCCGTCATCATGGGCAAAAACGACACCAACGATTATATGACGGGTACGGGGCATTGCGCTTTCGTGGAAATGGGCGGAGAACTTTTCTGTATTTACTGGGTGCATGCCGACCCGTTCAGCGGCGCGACTTCCGCTTCCGACGGCAGAATTTACGGCTTTGACCGCGTATATCTGGTGGAGGACGCCGTTTACGGAAAACTGCTTTACGGCAACGGCCCCACTAAAAGCGTTCAGCCCAAGCCTTACGGCGTTACAGGCAGGAAAAACGTCGCGCCCGAGGCAAAGGTAAGCGCGACCAACGCTTACGACGACACGCTTAAGTACATAAACGACGGCTTGTTCGTCACTCATCAGTATTATGCGGACCGTGAGTTTACCGCAAAAGGCAAGACCGCGATTACTTTTAAGTTCGACGCTCCCAGAAAAATCAACGCGGTGCTTGTGTACAACAGCTTCGATTACGATTACGCGTTTTCGGGGATAGAGGGAATCTCTTTCAAACTGGCGGAAAAACCCGCATGGTACAATCTCAGCGAGTACGTCGACGAGTGTTTTATCGAAAACATACCTTTCATTAAAGATTATTACGACTCCGTAAACAAGTTCATGCGCCAGGGCGGGGCGTCCGTGGCGTCGTTTGAAGACATTGTCGTCAGCGAAGTAAACATCATCGTTTCCGAAAAGATAAGCGACGTCAACAAGGAAATAAAGATTTCCGACGTCGTAATCCTGGGCGAATAAGGAGGAAATGAAAGTGAAAAGAAAATTCTTTTGTCTTATTGCGCTTGTGTGCGTATTGCTCGCTTCGGCTGCGCTTACCGCATGCGGCGGCAAAAAATACGAGCTTGAAACGCAATACGACTGGAAATACGTTAAAGAGTTCACCGACGAAATCGATTCCGACATGAAAATCGACGGCGTGCTTGACGAAAGCCGCTGGACGGGGAAGAAGTATCTGACTCACGTTCAGAAGGGCGTGGAAATGAGATACACGACGGTATTTACCGAAAAGGGACTGTATGTCGGCGCTGTCGTAAAAGACGAATATCTTACTTACAGCGCGCGTTTCAATTTTTCCGCAAGTACGGCTAATCCTGCCAATTCCGCTTTCTGGTTCAACATAAAAGGGCCCTTTGTGCGCGACGCGCACGCAATGCGTTCTTTCAATTTCTACGTGGACGCATTCGACAAGGCGTCGCGCAACCAGACCCGCTTTGACGCGGCGTCATCTGTCAACGGCGACATATTAAGCGGTCAGGCAAACGAGATGACCAGCGAGCTGTTCGTCAGCTGGGACGCGCTTAACATAGACACAAATGAAGGATTACCCGAATACGTCAGGATAATTCCTTCTTATCGATACGTCAAGTCCGCATCCGACGCCGGTGAGAACGCATGGCTTCGTCCGCTGTTCGAATACCCCGACGTGGGTTGGAATTACAATTTGACTTACCAAGAGAACCTCGAACGCAACGAGTACCGTCCCACTTCGGGTGCGCGTTTTGACGGAACCGGTTACATAAACGCCGACGCGGAAGACGCAATACTCGGCAACGCGGGCAACGGCTACGCAAAGTCGGACGGCTGGATTCTTCCCGACCTTAACGGCGGCGCGATCGTGTCCGACGGCCCCGACGAGCAGGCGATATTCTTCAGCGACGTGTATTCCGATAAGTACGCTTTTACCGCCAAGATGAAGCTTAAGGGCGGTGCCGAGCACGCAAGCGGAGTAGTGGATGCACATCCCTCCGCGGGCGTGTGCAACATGACGGACGAAAAAGAGTTTGTCGCGTTCTACATAAACGGCAGTAATCTTTTGGGCGGCGCTTCTGCAATCGGATACCATACCCTTTCCAAATACACCGGCTGGGATGACGCTTACGAGGGAAGTTATGCCCGACCCGACGGTTTCGACGCGGCTGAGGATTACGTCACGTTGACGTGTATTAAGGACGGCGCAAACTATTATTACATAATTGACGGCAAACTTGTGCTTTGCAAACGTGTGGATTTTCTTGCGGGCGAGACGTGCCCGGGTCTTTATACGCTGTCCGCGGTTGCCGAATTCATAGAGTATTCCGGTGAGGATTATACGGGACGGGAGAATGAGCTTGACGCCCTTATCGCGCAGTACGCATACAAGGTAAACGTACCGGGAAGCATTTCGGGCGGAACGGTCACGTCGGAGCAGGGTGCGCTTATTCACGGTCAGTCGCTTACTCTAAAGATTCAGCCTTCTTCAGGATACGTGCTTACCTCCATAACCGTTAACGGAGAAGACATATACGAATACGCCGTGGCAAATATGAAGGAAGGCGTACTGGTGCTGTCCGACATAACTTCCGATGTTACCGTCGAGGCGGAGTTTACGCGTTTCGGCGATTACACGGCAAGAGTTGCCGGTAAAGTAAAAAGTATCGACGGCAAAAGCGTAACGGATGCGGATTTACTGCTTACTTCTTCGGACAGCCGAATTTATTACAAGAGCAAAACCACTTCCAACGGTTCGTATAACTTTGTGTTGCCCGCTGAGGGCGTTTACGAAATAGGCGGCCGCACATTTACGTCCGACGGAAATTATACTCTTTTTGTCGTCGCGGAAGGCTACAGAAAGGGCGTAACCGAAATCGCGGTCACGGGTGAAGCGGCAAGCGTTCAGATGCCCGACCTGGTGCTCGAACGCAACGTGGTTGGCGGCAGCGTTACGATTGACGGAGTTCAGTACAATTCATCTGTCTTAAATTGGGATATGACGGGCGAAGACGACTGCTCGGTCGTTGCGTTACAAAAAAGCAACGCCAGTAAAGCTTTCTTTACCGATACGGTTACGGACAGCGCGGTGCTGGACTTTACCGTCAGCAACCGCACCGAGATAACGGCCGCACCTTACGAGGCCCAGCCTTGTATGGGAATTTCCTTTACGGACGGAAAAGAAAGTTTCGATGTGTTTGTATTCAACGAAGGACTGCGTATAAGTCCTTACGGCGGCTGGAACAACCAAAACGCCGCTTATAATTTAAGTGTGCCCGTAAGTTACAGCTTGCGCGCAAACGAAAATCCGGAGGTTCTTTCTTTCCGATATCTGAAAAGCGGATCGGTGGTTGCCGTGTACTATAATGACGGCGGAGAATATAAAGAGCTGATAAGGCTGGAAGACAGGCGTCTTGCGCAAATGGTTGCTTACGCGTTTACTGTCTGCCAGTCACAGGAATGTAAACTTGAATTTTCCGATTATTCAATCACTACGGGAGATGCGGCGCAGGAAATTATAAAAGATTACCTTTACGAAACGGTTTCTTTGACTTCCGACGACGGAAGCTCTGATTACGTTACGATTAAAGGAACGGGTGCGGAAAATGAAATTCTTTACGGCAAGACCTTTAAAGTAGTCAACGAAAGCGAAAAAGTTATCGTTGCGTCTTTCGGCGGCAAGTCTTTCGTGCTTGATGTCGGCGGAGAATGTTCGTTTACGGCTTCGATGAGCGGCAGTGTAAAAACCGTTTACATCGAAGATACCGTTTCCGTTATCGGCAAAGTGGAACTTGACGAAAAATTCGGCGACGCGCAATGCGATTTTACCGCCACGACTCTTTATTTCGTCAGCGACAACTATACGCTCGAGTTTACGGGCGCCGTCGATTCGTCAGGAAACTTTACGGTATCGCTTCCCTATGGTTCCTACAGTCTGCGCGCGGTTAACCCCAAATTTTCAAGCACGCCGATTGAATTTACCGTCGGCGATGGAGGGTCTCTTTCGGAGGTGACGTTCACTCTTTCCGCCGTGGACGAAACTTTGGGTTCTTCCGACCGTTATACCGTGGATTCTCAGGGTAAACTTACGGGTTACAGCAGCGGCGCGGGCGAGTCAAACGTTTACTTTATGGGCGAAGGCGACGCTTTCGTTGCGCAAACGGATGTAGTAAAACCCAATCTGCTTATAGAAGATTGGCCCAACGCCGGACTTGTGTTCTCCAACGACAACGGCAGATACGCATGGGTGGTGTGGCATGATAACGGAGCAGGAGAGTATAAGGCTTTGTTTATCAGGCACAGTGTAAACGCGACTTATGCGGTTGAGGGTTATTATCCCGTTGCGTTTGACGCGGAAAACAAGGTTACGTTAAGCGCAGCATATAAGGACGGCGTGCTCAACCTTTACATGAACGGCATTCTGATGTGTTCTTACGGCGAAAGCAACGGCTTCATAACCAATAAAACGTTCTTCGACTTACCTTTGAAGACGGGACTTATAAACGTGGGCGTCAAGGGAGAATTCACCGATTACTTCTACACCGAAAAGGTAAGCGAAATCGATACGCTGACTCCCGTTTCTTCGGTGACCGTGATTTCGGATGCGACTGCCGGCGAGGTGACGATAGAAGGCGGCAAGCCTGTTGGCGACACTTATGTGGTAACGCGTAACGCCCTTATGACCGTTACCGTTAATGCTACGGCGCCTTACAGCGTCGCTTCAGTGACGCTCGACGGAGAACCTGTTGCGTTAAACACGGCGGACGGCGTTACCGTTGCAAGTTGCTATCCTGCGTTGAAAAACAGTCTTTTGAAAATTTCTTATGTCAAAAATCTCAAAATTCACTCGGGTAACGTAGTTATGGACGAACGCTACGCGAATGCCATAACCGATTTCTCCATCGTTACCGTTACGGTTTACGACTCGGTCGGCGCGGTTTACAGCGGCAACGCCTCTGCCGACGGCTCTTTTACCGCGGAACTGGGCGACGGCGAATACACCATGACCGCGATCTGCGACGCTTTCGCCGCAACTGAGGTAAGCTTTACGATTGCAGACGGAGTTGCCGACGGAATGACGGCGGTGCTTGACCGTCCGCTTTTAGGCGAGGGGCTTTTCGGCGGTACCTTTGTTTACAGCGAGCGCACATCCGTATACAAGAGCGAAAACAATCCTCAGTTCTACGGAGGCTGGCTGACGGGCGCAGAAACAGCTTACGGCGATTCGTTCGTACTTAAAGCGGAAGTCAGGGATATGCTTTCCTCGCAGTGGCCGGCAGTCGGTTTTATCGTGGGTACTGACAGCGATCATTACATGAAGTTTGCCATAAGAAGGAACGGAGACATAGGCTCGGTTTTCGACTTTATGCTGCTGCACGAAGAAAAGAACGGCGTGCCTTACGCATATTCTCAATACAATTTTGAAGAGGACAGCGATATTCGGCAAAAGCCTTTCGGGGAAAATAACGACCTTTCGCTTGACATGACGCTAGTGTACAACGGCGGAATTTATTTCGTGTTCTTCAACGGCGAACTTGCGTTCTCCATCGACGAAAATACCGTCATGAACGGCATTACGGTCAAGGATTGCGTGGGAACCGCGGGCAATGTTAAACTTGGACTGTTCGCGGAAAGAAGCAATACCTTCGTCGATTGGAGCTACGATTATTCGAAGTCTGCTTTAAGTAGTTACCTTGCCGCTACGGTGACTGTTCCCGAAGGCGTTACGCTTGAAAAGGACGGAAACGAAATTACCGACGGGGCGGTAAATCTGGGCGATACCGTCACCGTATCGATGCCGTCGGCAAGCGGACAGAAGGTAATATTCAAAGCAAACGGTAAAGCGCTTGTTTCTGAGGAAAAGGACGGCAGAATTTACGCCTCTTTCAGGGCGGAAGAAAAGTATGTAACAGTTGCGATTGATCTTGCCTATGAAATAAGCGGCACGGTAAGCGGATTATTTTATGTCAACGGCGACTTAACTGCAACCGTGCTTACTTTCAGCGACGGAGAAAAAGAAACGGTTATCGAAAACGCGGTAAGCGCGGACGGAAAATTCTCGGTTTTCCTTCCCGAAGGCGTTTATTCCGTGCGTGCGGAAAATCCCGCATATATGCCCGTTACCGTCAATGGCGCGGATACGTCTTCTTCAAACCCGGTCAATATCGCTTTTGCTTTGGCGGCGGTTACCGATATGACAAACTGGGCGTTTGACGAAACCACACAAAAACTCAGCAACGTCAACGAACCCACTTCGGACAGATATTTCGCCTCCGCCTCGTCATTCACGGTCAGCGTGTACGTCGACGAAATCACTGAGGACTGGAAGGCGGCGGGAATATCTGTGCGCGACGACGGCAAACAGTTTCCCGTGCGTGTGCTTGTCCGCAAAAATACAAAAGGATACGATCTGTATCTTAACACTCAGAACGGATATGCCGAGCTTGGGTCGCTTGCCGACCCGTTTGTCGACCGCGGCGGCAGCGTTAAAACCGCAAAGATAACCCTTACGCTTTATAACGGAACTTTCTATGTGATGATAAACGACGCTCCCGTTGAAAGCTTCGATATCGCGCAGACGGTCAACCATTGGGGTACTCCCGCAACTTCGCTTTCGGAATACCTTACCGCGGGTGAGGCATACAGATTCGGTCTAGGCACTTGCGACGGTACGGTAGCAGTCTTTTCGCAGTGGAGTTACTCGACCGACGCCGAAGAAATCTCCGCGCAGTTTACCGTGTCGGGCAGCGTTAAAAAGCAGAACATATTCGCGGCAGATGCTTCCGTGAAACTCGGCGATACCGTTATTACCGTCGACGGCAGCGCGCTTTCGTTTAACGGCGCGGTGAAAGAAGACGGCAGCTTTGCTCTTCCTTTGGGCGTGGGAGAATACAATCTCACGTTCTCGCATCCGCAGTTTATGAGTAAGCGCGCAACCGTAACAGTCCCTGCCGAGGGCAGTGCTCAGACGGTGGAAGCAGCGTTCAGAAACGCCAAGGTCGACGCCGGCGACTGGACTTACGACGCGGTGGCGGATACTTTGACTCCGCCTGCGGAAGCCAACAACGTTTCAAAATATTTTGCGGCTAAGTCCGGCTCCCCGATAATGGGTACCGTAAGCGTTAACAACCTTGACACGACATACGACGCATGGGCTTCGACAGGACTTATTTTTAAGTCTTCTGCGGGCACAAGTCACCTTTATGTTTCCCTTACCGAGGACGTGGCGAAAGAAGGCGAGGACGGCGCTATTAAACTGCGTATTCTCGGCGAGCCGTGGGATATTGTGGACGACACAGGACTGTTAAACGGCGCGTATCCAAAAGGTTACGAATCGGCAACGCTTAAAGTGCTTATAAACGCGGCAGAGATAAGGATAACCGTAGGCGAAACGGCGGTTATTATCAGCGAAACTTCCAATACCGCACTTTACGAAAAGCTGAGTGCAGAAACATACGGCTTCTTTACCGACGGCGCAACATATACCATGGGTTTAAGAGTGGTCAAGAACGGCGGCGCGGCAATATTCGATTTCGATTGCACAACGGACGCGGACACTATCGCCGCTTTCACGGCTTGACGAACTTACGGCTTTTTTACTCCTTAACGCTTTTTCCGCGCTGACGGCAAAAAACAGTCCGTTTGCGCGGAAAAAATAAGCGTAAAACAGTTAAGTACACAGCTTGTATCGAGTTAAATAAAAAAAGCACCGAATGCGCTGAATGCGTAAACGGTGTTTTTTATTTATACATTTTTCGCATTTTGCTTTACCGCTGTGCCTTAAACGCATTTTTATCCGAGGGCAGATAAGCTTTGCTGCCATATCTGTCCCGAAAGTAAGCTTTGTTTTAATGCGTTTTTTTCGGCTGAATTACATGGGACGCTGTCGGGCTTCCGAACGGGAATTTGCAGACTTACTTTGTTTGGGACTGAAGCCGAAGTATTGCTTAAACGCTTTGGAAAACGAGTACACGGATGAATAGTTAAGCATATACGCGACTTCTCCGACTTTAAGGTTTTCGTTGAGAAGAGAAAGGGCGGTTTGAAAACGGCGCGCGCGAAAATAGCTTTCCAAAGTTTTTCCCGTGACGGAGGAAAAAATTTTTGAAATCCGCGAGTATTCGTATCCGAAAGCGTCGCACAGCTCAAAAAGTGAACGCATCGAAAGAATGTGCGTGTTGATATGATTCATTATCTGGTAGACGAATTCTTCGTTTCTGTCGGGCTTACGGTAACGAGTATTACGCGCGGAAAATCCGCGGATGAGCAGTACCGTTATTTCGGTAAGCAGAGCCGTGCGGTATTCGCGGCTTAAAACCATGTCGGAAGAAAATTCGTTTATTGCTGCGGCAAGGGCGGCGGAAAGCGGTTCGCTTTGCAGTACTCTTTCGGAGGCGGAGGAGTATTCGTGAGCGATACGCTGAAGCATTCCGCCCGTTTCGGGGTCGGAAACCGAAAACGCCAGATAATGAAAGAATATCGGGTCGTCGGGGTCGGGCTGAATTTTGTGAGTTTCGAAAGGGTAGGAAACGAATATGTCGTTTTTTTTCACTGCTGTAGCCTTTCCGTCCGCGCTGATAAAGCCTTTGCCGTCCGTTATGACGGTAAGCTCAAAGTAGTTGCCCTGACGGTGAGTGTTTATCACGGTATCGGCATTGCAATGTAACGCGCCTATCTGATACAACGATACGTTACCGTAAATTTTGGGCGAATCTATGAAAAAGTTGTCCAAATGATATTTCTTCATTGCGTTCATTGTACCACTTGTCGGGCTTAAGGTCAAATATTTGCATCAAAAATTAAATTATAGCTGTATTTTAAGACCCTATGCCATAAAAAGTTAAAAAAATCGCCATGGAATAACATTGAAAAACTATCCTTTACGCATTTATAATATTATCTGTAAAGCCGTTGCGAGTCGGACGGAGCAGAATGACGAGGAACGGAATCAAAACAAAAATATTTTTTAAGGAAAAGGAGAAAAAATGAAAAAGATTACGGTTGCCGTCGTAGGATGCGGCAGAATTGCAAACGGCGCTCATTTGCCCGCGCTTAACGAAATGGAAGACGTGCGCTTAAAATACGTATGCGATATCGTAAAAGAAAAAGCGGAAAAGGCTTTGAAGGATTTTCCCAAAGCCGAAAATGCGATTACCGATTACAAAATTGCGCTCAACGACGAAGAAGTGGACGCCGTAATGGTGCTTACGCCCAACTTCGCGCATTATACGGTTACGGTGGACGCGCTTAATGCGGGTAAACACGTATTCTGCGAAAAACCCATCACCGTGGATTACGCAAAAAGCAAGGAAATGGCGGAAATTGCCGACAAAAAAGGTAAAATACTCAACATCGGATTGTGCAACCGTTACGATTCCAGGGTGGAACTGCTTGCCCGTTACGTAGCCGAGGGAAAACTGGGCAACATTTACCACGTGGCTTGCTCGTTCAGAAACTTCAGAAGCATTCCAGGTCTAGGCGGACCTTTCACCACGAAAGCGCAGTCGGGCGGCGGAGCCCTTATTGACTGGGGCGTACATTTTATTGACCTTATTCTTTATGTTCTGGGCGGCGCTAAAGCTTTAAGCGCAAGCTGCTGCGCATATAACGGTACGGCGAAGGACATGAAGGCATATAAATATAAAAACATGTGGGCTGAAGATACTTCCGACGTCGAAAACGGCACCTGCGACGTAGAGGACTTTATCAGCGGACTGATAAGGACGGACAAAGCCGGCATTACGTTTACGGGCGCATGGGCGCAAAACGTGGACAAGGACGAAATGTGGGTCGACTTTCTGGGCGACAAGGGCGGCGTTCGCCTGACTTATGCGGGAAACTTTACTTTCACAGACAGCGCTACTTTGGAGTCCGTTACGCCCGAATGCCAGCAAAACAAAAGATATCTTGAAGAAGACAAGGCTTTTATTCAGTCCATACGCGACATGAAAAAGAACAAGGGCAACGTAATTTACGCTTTGGAAACGGCTAAGATTATGGAGGCTCTTTACGCTTCCGCCGCTTCGGGGAAAGAAATTCAACTATGAAAAAAATAGGATTTATAGATTATTATCTCGACGAGTGGCACGCAAACAATTATCCGGCGTGGATAGAAGAGTACAACCGTAAACACGGCACGGATTTTAAAGTAGCTTTCGCCTTTGCGGAAAAGGAAGTTCCTCCAAAAGGGGGACTAAGTTCATCCGAGTGGTGCGCGCGTTTCGGCGCGGAAGAATGCCGTTCTATCGAAGAAGTCTGCGAAAAAAGCGATTTCATTATGATTTTGGCGCCGTCCGACCCCGAAAAACACCTCGGGTATGCCGAAAAAGTTTTTCCCTACAAAAAACCCGTTTACGTCGACAAGACGTTTGCGCCCGATTATCCTTCGGCCGCTGAGATTTTTTCACTGGGTGAAAAAAACGGAACTCCGTTTTTCTCTACTTCCGCTTTAAGGTGCGCCGAAGAAATTGCTTACACGGAAAACGCCGTTGCGGCAACGGTTACCGGCGGAGGCGGCAATTTCGCCGAATACATAGTTCATCAATCTGAAATGCTCGTTAAAATCATGGGGAAGGGCGCCGTGCGCGTGCGGTCACTGAAAAACGACGAAGCCGTGACGGTAAACGTTTTTTACCGTGACGGACGCAGCGCCGAAATGGTTTATGCTTCAGATATGCCGTTTTCCGCGACGGTGAAAACCCGCGACGGCAAAAGTTTTTCCAAAAAAATAGAGTCGGACTATTTCGGAATACTTATCGCGCATATTTTGGAGTTTTTCGGCGGTAAGCCCGTGTTTTTCGATTCTCTTGATACGCTTGAAGTCATTAAAATCCGCGCCGCCGCTTGCGAAAGTTTGGAAAAAAACGGTACTTTCGTCGAATTGCAGCCTTAAGGATTTTAACGGCGTTCGGGACGAGTTTTTTGCCACGCAAATTGTGCTAAAAAGATAAAACGTACTATATGAATAATTTATATCCTGAAAAAAAATTAAGGAAAAAGTGGTTTTTATATGAAAACAGGAGTTTTTGTCAATTGTTTGAAGGTAAACGCCGAGGAAGGGATTAAAGTCGCCGCGGAACTGGGTTTAAGCGGTATACAGTTCAATGCCGCAAAGCGCGAATATTCTCCTTGGCAGATTACGCCGGAGCGCAAAAAAAATCTGAAAGAGCTGTCAAAGCGATATAATATAGCTCTCAGCGCGATATGCGGAGATATGGGCGGCTACGGTTTTGAGATAGCCGAGGACAATCCTTTGCGCATTGCCAAAACAAAAGAAATCATAGATCTTGCCGCGAACTTAGGCGTAAAAACGGTTACTGCACATATAGGCGTAATTCCCGCCGACGAAAAACATCCGCGTTACGATGTTATGCTTAAGGCGATAAGCGAATGCGGTCGTCATGCCGCGGCGGCAAACGTAACTTATGCTATTGAAACGGGTTCCGAAAGCGCAAAAGTCCTTAAAACGTTTATCGACCGCACGGACGGAGGTGTGGGCGTCAACCTCGATCCCGCCAATTTCGTCATGGTCACGGGTCAGGACCCCGTGGAGGCGGTTTATCTTCTTAAGGATTACATAGTCCATACTCACCTTAAAGACGGTAAAATGCTTAAGCCGTCCGACCCCGAAGTTGTTTACGACTGCTTTGCAAAAGGCGGCATAGAGGCGCTTAACGTTGCGGATTATTTTATCGAAACTCCCGTAGGACAAGGCGACGTGGATTTCCCCGCTTATTTCGCCGCGCTTAACGAAATAGGCTACAACGGATTTTTGACAATAGAGCGTGAAACGGGCGGTAACCCCGTGCTTGACATACAAAAAGCCGCCGACTACGTGCGCGCAAACTGTAAATTCCTTGACTAACGACTAAATAGGATAGGTTTGCCGTTTTGGCAGGTTAAAGGATTTTAATTAGCGGAATTAATCCGTATCGCATTTAACGGGAAAGCCGTTAAGCAGTTTTTTATAGGTGAGGTCCGTAAGGAAAGCGCCTAAGGGCGCGGTAATCAGAATGGCAAGTACCGCTGCGGTAAGTATAGTCTGACCGCTTGACATTCCCATGGCAAGCGGTAAAGCGCCTATTGCCGCCTGAACCGTTGCTTCCACGATGTACGATATGTCAAGAGTTACTGCCAACGGATATTTTGACAGCATTGATAAGGATTCCCGCTACAAGAAAAGAATCGAATTAAATAAACAGCGTACAGAAGATTATAAAAACGGCAGTTACGCACTTGCAGGCGGTTTGCCTGATAAATTGCCCGATAGCGCGCCGTACTATGTCAAAGATTATTTCGATTACTATAAGTCGTCGCGCTGATATATTCCCGATTCGCCCGAAGCGATTATCTTGGAAAGTATGCTCGAAGGGTTTGAGCAAGCAAATGGACACAATAGACTAAAAAAAATAAATTCAGAATTCAAAGCAGCGATTTCAATGTAAAGTAAAAGCCAAGGGATGCCTTGGCTTTTACTTTACGTTTACGGCATTTTCCGTTTTTTACCGTATTTTGAGGTGCGGTTTTTCGCTTAATTGCTTTTACGCATTTGGCTTATCCCTTCTTTGCTCACTTCGCCCATATAGCAGCCTTCGTCCCAACATATAAAATCGCCGAACAACAGAAGTTTTTATCTTCAAGCCCGATAGGAGCGGCGATATCGTCGTCCATAATGTCGGATATGAAAAACTGCGGTAGTCCGCGAGAGTAAACTAACTTTTCGCCGCTTTTTCTCAATATACTTGATAATATACGCCACCGCTTCGCCTATGTGAGTTCGGTTCGTTGATAGCCGTTACATTAAATTCTTTGACGTTTATCAGTGCTTCTTTTTTTGCATTTCGAACAGTAAAGCGGAAAAATTTTTAATTCCGTACTGTTTCTTATTTTTTTCGTGTTTAATTTTTGCAAATAGCACATAAAAGAATTCTGATTTTAAATTTACACTGTTTCAATTCGAAATGCTTATTTAACGTTTGAAATTTCAACTTTAATTTCCTGAGTATGAGTATTCGAAACCTTTGTGATTGTTATCAAAAGACTTTCATAAACAAAAGAATATCCCTCGCACGGTATTTCATTACATTTTTCAATAATCCACCCGTTAACGGTAGTGGATTCGGAGTTGTCATCGGGAGAAAGATTAAAAAAGTCAAAGAAATTGTCAATGGAAATATCCGTGTTTATACGATAAGTTGTATCATTTTCTTTGTATATTAACTCTATCGGTTCGTCTTTTTCATCCCAGATTTCACCGACAAGTTCTTCTAAAATATCTTCCATCGTAACAATACCCGAAGTCATTCCGTACTCGTCTATAATAATCGCAATATGAGTTTGCGTTTTTTGCATTTCTTTGAACAATAATTCCAAGCGTTTTGTCTTTGGAACAAACATAGGCGGTTTCAAAATCTGTGATAATTCGAATCCCGGCAATTCGTGATTCAAAAGATATTCCCGCGTATATAAAATGCCAATGATATTGTCAACGTCGCCCGAATAAACGGGAATACGGGAATAATTTTTCGTTTGAATTTCTTCCATAATTTTATCGTCCGAAATATTATCCGGAATGCATGAAATACGCATTTTAGGCGTCATTACGTCTTCTGCCGTCATTCCATCAAGCTTGAAGACGTTTTTTATATACCTTATATCTTCTTTATTCAAAGTTCCTTTATCGCCGCCGGCATCAAGCATTAAAACAATATCTTCTTCCGACACGGTTTCATTATCATCTTTCGGGTTTACCCTTAACAAACGCAGAACGGCATTTGTGGAAACGCTTAAAAACCAGATAATCGGTTTTAAGATGACTGTTAAAAACGTAATTATACCACATGCGGCGTTTGCAAGTTTCTCTTTATGCTTCATTGCCCACCGCTTAGGAACAAGCTCTCCCAATACAAGCGTAAAATATGACAATATCAAAGTGATCAGAATTACTGAAACGGTATTGATAACGCCTGCGTTCTGAGGTGAGATATCAAATGTTTTTATAAACCTTTCCGAAAGCCCTTTTGCAAAGTTGTCTGCCGCAAATGCCGAACCGAAAAAACCAGCAAGCGTAACCCCGATTTGTATTGTGGAAAGAAATTTAGTCGGTTCTTTTTTTATTTTCAATAGTTTTATGGCTTTTTTATTGCCGTCGTCTGCGCGAGCCTTTACTTTTTTTTCGTTCAAAGATAGGATTGCAATTTCTGTCGCGGCAAAAAAAGCGTTGAGTAAGATAAGTATTAATTGCAAAAGCAACCGGTAAAATGTGTCCATGTAATATGTGAGTTCTCCTTATAATATACAAGCCGAATGTTAGTCAGCGGCTCAAATTCAATGTTTAATCGTCAATCTTTATCATTCTGTACCCGATACCGACGTGAGTTTGAATATATTGCGGCGAATCGGCGGACGGTTCGATTTTTTTGCGCAAAGTCGCCATAAATACGCGCAGGGAAGCAACGTTGCTTTCCCATGCAGCGCCCCATATTTTTTGCGTAATGAAAGTGTGAGTAAGCACTTTCCCGACGTTTTTTGACAATAAGCACAGTAGCTTGTATTCGATAGGGGTAAGGTGGAGTTCTTCGCCGCTTAAATATGCACAACCTGCGCCATAATCTATCTTCAGATTTCCGTTGACAAAAACCGATTCGGATTTGTTTGTCGATTGTATTGCAAGAAGCCTTCTTTTCGTAACTCGTATTCTTGCGAGCAATTCTTCGACGGAAAACGGCTTTGTCAGATAATCGTCCGCTCCGGCATCCAACGCGTCGATTTTATCTTTATCTTCGGCGCGAGCGCTGATTACGATAATAGGCATTTCCGACCAGGAGCGTATTTTCCTGATAACGTCCACGCCGTCGATATCCGGTAAGCCCAAATCAAGCAGAACAACGTCCGGATTATGAGAAGACGCTTGCATAACGGCGCTTTCTCCGTTCGTTGCGGCAATATAATCGTAATCGTGCGTTTTCAAAGTCGTTCCGATAAGGTTACGGACGGGTGCGTCGTCTTCTACAACCAAAATCAGTAAGTTATTCATGTATTTCAATCTCCCCGACGGGCAAAGTAAAGGTAAATATCGCGCCGTGCGGAACGTTGTCGGTTATCGTTATTTCTCCGCCGTGCGCGTTTATGATGGATTTGCACAACGAAAGCCCCAACCCGATACTGCGGCGACAATCGACAATTTTGTTTGCTCCTGTATAAAACATATCGAACACCCGCGATTTTTGTTCGCCCTCGATCCCGTTGCCGTTATCCGCCACGCTTACGCAGACCGTTTCTCCGTTTCTTTTTGCCGCAATCGTAATTTGCGAATCGGACGGCGTGTATTTAATAGCGTTGTCTAAAAGATTGATTAAAACCTGCACGATAAGCCGAGCGTCCATTTTTGCAAGGAGCAAGTCGTCCGGCTGTATTACGGTAATTTTTTGCTTTTCGCTTTTCGTGTGAATATGCTTCAACGCCTCGGTTATGACGTCGCCGACAAGTTCCGTCGTTAAATTTATATTCATTCTGCCTTCTTCAAGACGCGTTACCGCAAGCAGATTTTCAACCAAATTGATTAACCAGAGCGAATCGCCGTAAATATCTTCGTATATTTGTTTTTTTGACGCGTCATCAATATCGTTACCGTTTGAAAGCAGATTGCTCGCATTACCCGAAATGGAAGTAAGCGGCGTGCGAAGATCATGCGATATGGAACGGAGCAGGTTTGCGCGCAACTGTTCGTTTTTGGCTAAAACGGCGGTGCGTTCTCTTTCTTTGGCGTTTATGAATCCGTCAATTGCGATTGCGCATTCGCCGATGACGGAAACCACAATGCTTTCGTTAAAAGAATCAATCGGTTTTTCTCCGACGAAAATACCTATTGCTCCATAGTTTTTGCCGTTTTTACATATCGGGAAAAACGTATAGTCGCTTTCAGGATAAATATCCGTTCCTTTCCCTTCTTTTACATTGTTTTTCGTTACTTGCCAAGCAATTTTCTCGCAGTCGAGCGATATATCGGCGGCGGTGCTTTCAGCCTGAGAAACGTAAACTTTCTGCGCTTTTTCATTAAATACGATTACGTTCCGATTTAACAATTTTTCTAATTGATTTGCCGTAACCCGAAATATTTCCGCTTCGTCGGACGCTTTTTGAATCAACTGATTCGCGTCGAACAGAATTTTCGTTCTGTATGCCGTTTGAGTCGCCTGACGTTCCCGAGTTTTCAGTTTTTCGGTTGTTCCTCCTATAATAAGGGACGCCGCAAGCATAATTACGAAAGTGACAGGGTAGCCGCTTCCGTACGCCAGAAACGAAAACTTCGGCTCGGTAAAAAGGAAATTAAAAACCAAAACGCTCGCAACGGACGAAAAAACCCAACAAATTTTGCTTTTTGTCAGTATGGCGGTAATCAGAACGCCGAGCATATAAGTCGTAATGATATTTGCTTCGGTAAAACCGAGGCTTGAAAAAAGATAACCGAGTAAAGATGACAATAACAGTACAGCAGCCGAAACCGTCAAGCCTTTCAGAAGCTTTGCAAAATACGGCTTTTCAAAAAGCCTTTTCTTTCCTTTGGCTATAACGGCGTCACTGTCGGGAATGATATGTATATCGACGTTAGGAGCCTGTCTCTTATACACATCTGACGCTGCCGACGAACTCTAGGGTGTAGAT
>UQSP01000032.1 GCA_900543755.1 uncultured Eubacteriales bacterium | reverse complement strand
GGCTCGGAGATGTGTATAAGAGACAGTTGATAAGGACGCTTGCATTCCGCCCAAAAATTCTCTTGCTTGACGAGCCTTTTTCGGCGCTGGATTTCCAGACCAGGCTTTCGGTTTGCGACGACGTTTTTGCCATAATACGGCAGGAAAAAAAGACGGCGGTACTGGTTACGCACGACATATCCGAAGCGGTTTCCATGTCCGACCGCGTGGTGGTACTTTCCCCGCGTCCCGCATCCGTCAAAAACATCTTTACCATGGACATTAATGCTCCGACGCCGTTAAAGCGGCGCGAGGACCCGGGTTTTTCGGCATGGTTTGACAAGATATGGTCCGAGGTATGCGTGAAGTAAAATTAAACCAAAGAGGTATAACTTATGAAAAAAAATAAAAAAACACTGTCGCCGCGACAGCTTTACCTTAGAAAAATAAAACTTGACAAAAGCAAAATAGTCATTATACAGATAGCGGTACTGGTTGCGTTTGTGGGATTGTGGGAGCTTTCCACTTTTTTGGGCTGGGTGGATTCGTTTTTCGTAAGCTCTCCTTCGCGCATAATAAAAACTTTTGCGGACTTATGGAAACAGGATATCATGAAACACATAGGCATAACTCTTTTAGAGTGCGTGCTGGGTTTTCTTATTTCCACCGTCGTGGGCGTAATAGTTGCGATTGTTTTGTGGTGGAGCGAAACTTTCCGAAGAGTTGCCGAGCCCTATCTCGTGGTGCTTAACGCATTGCCGAAAATCGCTTTGGGACCCGTAATAATAATATGGGCGGGCGCAAACATGAACGCAATCATCATGATGACCTTTCTTATCTGCATCATAGTTACCATCATGAGCGTCCTTAACGGTTTTATGAGCTGCGACAAGGGCAAAATATTTCTGCTGGAGTCCATGGGCGCAACCAAATTTCAGATTCTGACCAAGCTTATACTTCCCTGCTCCGTCCCCAATTTCATTTCGGTGCTTAAGATAAACGTGGGGTTGTCATGGGTAGGCACCATAATGGGCGAATATCTGGTGTCGGGCGCAGGATTGGGCTACCTTATCATTTACGGCGGTCAGGTGTTTAAGCTGGACCTCGTCATGGCGTCAACCGTTATTCTTTGCCTGCTTGCAGCGCTTATGTACTTTTCCGTTTGCCTTTGCGAAAAGCTTATTGCCAGAAAGAGAAGAACTTCTAAATAGCCATACAAGACTTACGACGAAATAAAGGCTTCCCAAAACGCCGAGGACGGGATAGAGAGTGTCCACCACCGTTCTGAAGCCTATAAAACTAAGCGCCAGACAGAAAATTACGGACACAACCGCGGAAAACAAGCGGTTTGCGCAAAACGAATTGACCCATTCCGAAAGGGATATATGAGCGGTCAGCATCGTCGTGAAAATACCCGCGGCGACGCATGATACGCTCAGCCCGTACATAAGCCTGCCCGTTTCTTTGGACATGGTTATTATCGGCATATCCGCTTCCCCTGCCGAAGACGAACCCAGCGCAAGCATAAACATCATTAAAAGCGCCCCCACTATAACCGCCGTAACCGCTGAAGCGGCGATTATTTGTTTTTTGGTTAACCCGTGTACGGTGGTAAGCACCGCCGCCGCAAGCATCATATTCATGGAAATATAAGTAAAGCTGCGATAAGCGGTTTTAGCGGTAAACGAAGAAAACGAGGGCGAATTTACGTTTGTAAGGGTGACCGCGGCGATTATCAGGATAAGCGCGGGCACAAGGACGGCATTACACCTTAAAAGCCCTTTAAGCCCTTTTGTCACTACAAGCACGGAAACCGCGCCGAACAAAACCGAATACAACGGCTTTAACGGATATATCCCATCGAAAAGGCTGTCGAATCCGGCAAGCATCGCGCTTAAAGATATTACACTGTTGAAAAGCAGGAAAATATTGAGGACTACGTCGAATTTTCCCGCGAGTTTTTTATTTACGGTACCTATATCGTCCGCTTCAGCCTTTTGCCCCACAAAAAGAAACACAAGACACATGACGAACACCAAAGCGGCGCAGACAAGCGCCACTAAAGGCGCAGGCGTCGTGCCGAAAAACGCCACGATTTCTCTTCCCGAGGCAAACCCCGCACCTATAATCGTGCCTATTATAAGCATGGATACAGAAAAAATCTTAAACATATTATAATATACTTTACGGCGCGCGAATATATGAGTTTTTGCTTTGTGAAAAAAAGCCCTGCCGAAGGCTAGGGCAGGGCGACAAAAAAATCCGTTTTTTATTTTAATTTCTTAAAAAGCTTGACCTTACTCAAAGGCATTGTAAAAAAATTTAAAATCAAACCGTTTGATACGGTATGAAGGGTAAAAGAAAAGCAGTTGCCGATTCCTTTTAATTGCCTTCCTCGCTGACTTCCTTTTCCGAAGATTTAAGCGTCATTTTCTTGGCGACACCCGTATGACGGTTTATGACCGCGCCGTTTATCACCAGCTCGAAACTGCAGCCGAGAAAAGCCGCTGCCTTTTCGCTTAAAATCATGCGCGACAGATAAATCTGCAGATACTCCATCAATGCGGAAGTTTCGTCCATGAAAATCACGAGTCGTATTATGTGTTTTTCGCGGTCGACAACAAGAGAATTTTTCTTTATCGACATATTGACGCGGTCGTGAATGTCGGTATAATCGAAACTCTTTTTGCGCACGCGCGAGCGGTGTGCGTCGGATTTATCCGCAATTATTAAGGCGGCGCTTATTTCGCTGACGGGGATTCCCGTTTCTTCCTCGTGATTGCCGATTGCGCCCAATATAAGCGCAATTTCACGCATATCCATTTTCATGCGCGTAAGCAACGGAAAAGCAAGCGCCGCACCCGACAATCCGTGGTTCTTGCGGTTAACGGCGTTGCCGATGTCGTGAATCCAACCCGTTATTGCACCCAGCTCCACTATGCGGTCGTCATATCCAAGCTCCCTTAAAATATTGGCGGTAGTGCGGCTGACGTATCCGACGTGTCTTAAGCCGTGCTCGGTATACCCCATTTTTTCGAGATTGTTATTGGCGCTGTCGATGAGCGCGCGGAAATCCTTGTCTGATTTTATTTTTTCAAGCGTAATCTTTTCCATACTCACCCCAAAGTTATTGACAAACGAAACAATTTGAAAACATATTATTTAAGATGTTTTATAGCTTTGTAATATTCGTCGTCCGAAAAATCGCGATAAGTGTCGTCCACCACTCCGCCCATGGTTTCGATGGCGTTTCTTATTTCTATAAATTCGAGATAATTGCTGTCGTCAAGCGCGGGATAAAGAAACTCGGCGGCGCGCTCGTCCCCGTATTTAGCTATAAGCCCCGCGATATAGGGAATATTTTTACCGGAAAGGAAAAGTTCCTTCAAAAGCGCGTAAGTGCGTTCGTCCTTACCCTGACGGACAAGCACGTCCGCAATTATCTGCTTTTGCTCTTCCGTGGCGCGGTCAAGCGCGTTTAACAGACGGTTTTTTATTTCCTCGGACGGATGTTCTTTAAGAATTTCCGCCGCCTTTTCCACTACGCTTTCGTCCTTTTCAGTCTCGGTAAGCCATTCGGCATATTTAAGATAAGGCTGATCGGCGCCGCTGTCCTCAAGAAAATCCATGGCAGACGCGATTACGGTAGGGTCAGTCTCCTTTTCAAGCAAATCGTATAATAAAGCCGCGCACTCGGGCACCTCGGCCATGCGGTCGAACAAAAGCGAACATGCGCCGCCCTCCTTGCAGGACTCGGTAAACATGGAAACAAGCTTTGCCGCATTCTTAACTTCTCCGAAAAACTCTTCGGGAGTCTTGCCGCCCGCCTCTTTGCACGGAGAGGTGACAAACTTTTCATAAAGATCGGGTATCATGTTTTCCGCCTCGTCTGCGGTGTATTCGCCCTTATGACTTTCCAGCCAGTTTTTTATGTAGTCTTCAAACAGTTTGTCGAAATCTGTCATTTTTGTTCCTCCGTCTCGTCGGTCGTTTCTTTTTCGGTTTTTTCAAGTCCCAACTTACGCGCGTAATCGTGAAAATCCTCCTTGGTGCAACCGAAGATTTCACAGCACTCCACTTCCGACTCGAAAATTTTATGTATTTTAGCTTTGTACGCGATAAGCGCCGCCATGACGGGCACGCGTATTTTGAAAGGTTTGAAATCAGGCTTGCTCATCAAGGCGACGAAATTCTTGTAAACTTTGTTGATTTTTGACTGAAATCCTTTTGTCACGAACGCGCAGGTGGCGTAAAGCAGCCAATACGTTTCGCGCATGTCGAAGTTATCGTCGCACTTTGGTATACGCGGATTGAAAAACAGCATTATGTCGCCCACAAGCAAAGCGAATTTCTTTACGTCGGAATACTTGAGATAGCTTAAAAGATATTCTTTTTTTACGGGCGAAGGAACGGCGGGGTCGATAAGCTTGTCGCGGAAATAAGGCTGCCATTTTTCGTGCTGACAAAGGAA
Organism: uncultured Eubacteriales bacterium; assembly: GCA_900543755.1. GTDB lineage: Bacteria > Bacillota > Clostridia > Christensenellales > Pumilibacteraceae > UBA10677. The sequence continues at coordinate 20,413 of UQSP01000032.1, read as the reverse complement.
TGCTCCCACGCGCTGGCACATCTGCACTTCCCTTGACGTCAAAAGCCACGTGACCATATCGTAAAATTCTTCGTCCTCTTCCAGCCTTTTTACCGCTTTTTCCACGTCAGACAGCATGGAAAAAGTTTCTTCGATACGGTGAAGCCGCCTCAGTTTTTCTCCGTCCGGCAAATCCACCGCAACCGGAATATGCTTTATGCTCCCGTCGCGGATAAAACGTGCGTAATAAGCCACGACTCTGTCTTCGGGATACAGCCGTCTTAAAGCCAGCATATATGCGCGGGCCTGAGCTGTTTTTCCTGTATCGTAACAGGCAATCGCAAGCGCCAAAGTAGTATCTCTTTCATACGGGCAAAGATTGAAAAGTTTTTCAAAATACTTTACGCAGCGGCTTTCGTCCCCCACTTCCATGAAGCACATGGCGACTCTGTAAATCTCCGAGCGGTTTTTCAATTCAAGCCCGTCGATAACGGAAGCGATTTCCTCGGTTTTTGCAAAATCGTTTTTACGGTAGTACGCCAGCATCATGGTTGTAAGAGCGTAAAGATCGTCCGGATTGTTTGATATTACCGCCTCGGAAAGACTTATACACTTGTCGTAATCGCCTTCCGAATAAGCGAGAAAAGACAAATGATTCTGCGCCTCGTCATACTGATTGCTTGTATCGGGTATTGCGGAAAGCATCTGCTTTGCGAAATCGCTTTCGCCGCTTACTATCATCTTTTTCGCAAGCGCGACTATTTCGCTGTTGTCGTTTTTGTTGAGCAGTCTGAGTTTAGGCCGCTCGCTTACCGGGGCGTCCTGTTCCTCCGCCTCGTATTCCTGGTCGAGCGCGCCGTTGTCAATGCCCATGTTGAGATAATAAAGCGCGTTGGCAACCTGATTTTCATGGATAAAGCACTGCATAAGTCCCAGATAGCCTATATCCGCGTATTTGTCGAGAGCCAATATCTTAAAATATATTTTAAGCGCGGGCTCGTATAGCCCCAACGCCAGATAATTATAGCCGATTTCGGAATAAATCCACAAGTTTTCGGGATCGCGTTTAAGCGACATATAAAAGCTGTCAACAGCCTCTATGTAACCGCCTGCCTCGCTTTTATCTATACCGCGCCCGTAATAATAATCGGCGTCATTATTTAATTTGAGTATTTTTCCCATACTACTCCTGTTTATAAGCTATGAAATGAATACGCTGTTCCTTTTCGGAAGGAGCAACGTTTTTCAGAAAGCCCCTTGTTTGGACGTTTTTGAATCCCGCGTCCCTAAGCCGCTTTTCGATGTCGGACGAGGAATGAATGTACTGAGTCTGGGTTTCAACGCTTTTAGAATAATAATTATTCTCGTTCTTACGGAAAAATGTCAGACGCATATCCACGCGCCTTGCCTTTTCATAGCAAAAGTTTTCCCAGACGTAAGTAACGTCGTCGCGCGTTTCGGTAAACACGTTGTTGCCGAGTATTTCAGTAAGTTTATATTCCGATGAGATGTCAAACGTCAATACTCCCGACGCGTTCAAAGCTTTATAAGCTTTTTTGAAAAAAGTATCGGGATTTTTGAGATAATTGACGACGTCGCACTGCGCAATTACGAAATCAAGGGGCGAAAAATCCTCGAGTTTTTCCGCAGGCTGAAGAAGAAAATTGACGGGCACGCCCTTTTTTCGCGCATTTTCCGCCGCAACGGTCAGCATTTCGGGACTTGAGTCGCTGCCCGTGACGAGATAGCCCGCTTCTTTTAAAGCAATCGTGAATCTGCCCGTGCCGCAGCCTACGTCCCTTCCGCGTACGCGCTCGCCCAAAATATCTTTCAGGTAATTTATCCAGGCGTCGTAATCGACGTCCGACATGAATCTATCGTAGTATGCGGCAAGCGCGTCGTACATATTCCTTGTCACCCCTTAAGCCCTTTAGGGTATTTTACTTTTTTTCTTCCTCGTCCTCAACGTATTCCTCTTCCGATACGGGAAGCAAAGCTATTTCGTCTTCGGAAGCGGATTTAACTGCTTTTTTGTTCTTTTTCTTCTGCGCCTTTTCCTGCGCTTCGGCGCTTAAAACCGGCGCGTTCTGATTATTGTTTTTATTCTTTTTGCGACGTTTTTTCGCGGCGGCCTGTTCTTCCTCCCACTTAATACGCTCCTCTTCAATCTGAGCGTTGACCTCGGCGATTTCGTTGTTTATCTCTTCCTCCATTTCCGCCTTTTCCTCGCTGAGTTTCTTTAAGTCGTTACGGGAGAAATTGGTGCTGAGAGGAGTAAAGGTTTTGCCGTCGTCAATGCTGGAAAGTCTGCGCGACACGTAAGCCGCACCGTAAACCGTGTTTCTGGTTTTGATGCGCTCGATTTCCGCGGCGCGCTCTTCCTCCGCGTTTTTAACGTACATACCGCGGTTTTTGACCGCGCCCTTGACTTTGTCGTTTACGAATTTATCGTATACCCACTGCGAAAATACCGTCCAGACAAGCACAATGTACGCAATACCCAAAAACAGGAAAATCATCCAGAAGAATATCCCGATCTGCAAAGGAAGAAACATTATTATTATGACGGGCAAAAGACTTAACGCGATAAAGAAAACGTTTTGCGGAAACAGCGCAACGGCAAACAGCAGACTGTTTTTCACCAGCCCCATAAATCCAAGTTTATAAGTAACCGTCTGCGTGCAAAGATACAAAAGCATACAAAGCATAAGGACAAACTGTACCACGGCAAGCGCTATCATTATCACCCTGACGACCGTATTGATTTCCGTAAGATATCCGTATGCCATAATACAGAACATGAACACGAAAAGCGATATTCCCGCGTAAAGGAAAATCCACAGAAAAGACGCCCAGTTCTTTTTTATGCCTTGGAAAAACGTGCCGCCCACGGACACGCCCTCGCCCCAGCCGAGAAGCTTCATGACGTGAAACGCACCCGCAAAGCCTATGCCCGCAATCATGATGAGCGGAATCAGTATCGCATAAGTCTGCACGTTGTACATGAAGGTGCGATACTGTCCCATAAGGGCGGCATCCATCACCACGGGATAACCTATGCCGATATTGGACGAATACGGTATAAGCTGAGCGTCCACCTGCAATACGATATTCATAATCACAAGCCACGCGACTGCGGGCAATGTAAACAGAAAAGTAAGCAGGCTGATTTTCGCCATAGCCCCGAAACGGTTAAAAAACACGTCCTTAAATACCGCCCAGCGCGAACCGGGCAATCTGTTAGGGGTAAAATCGGGCAAATTGTCCTTGCCCATAGTAAGTCTGTAAATGAGGCCTTTTTTCTGTGCCATTATTATTCCTCCGTAAATACAGCCGTCATAAGTTTAGCAATTTCCGCCGCGGCTTTATTTTCGTCCGATACTTTCACGACGGCGTAAAGACGCCTTGTGTTTTCGTTTACGGCGATGTATCTTTTGACGTCGAAACAGGGTTCAAGGGGTCCGTCGGGTCTTATTTTACCGAATACTTTACTCAAAAGTCCCACGTCCTGCTCAAAGGGCGAATACGCCAAAGTTGTCGCTACCGAAGTATCCGCGTCCGCCGTAAGCCGCGCCGCCGCCATGGTAAGCGTTTCAAGGTCAGACGAGTCGTACCATAATGCGGTAAGCTTAATCTCTCTTCCCGACCGAACGCTTTTACAAACGAAATTTCTTTTAGAAAGATTACCCGTAAGCTTTTGAAAAGCAGTCCCGTATGAATCCGCTTCCTTTTCTTCACGAAAAGTAAACACGGTTTCCGTCGCGCCGCTAAGAACGGTACCGCCCGAACAAAACAATCCCGTTTTTCCGCGGACAAGCCTTACGAAAAGCGAGTTTTTCCGCTTGAAACGAAGCTCGGGCGCGCAAAAAAGTTCTCTCTCGCCGGGAACGGGAATAATGACGTCGGGTTTGATGCCCGTTTCCTTAAGGGCGACGGCGGCACTGAGCGCAAGTTTACAAAGCCCTTCGTCCGCTCCGTCGATAATCACGGAAAAATCCGATTTTTTGCGACCTTCGTAAAGGTAAAATCCCGCTTTGCGCTTAAACCCCGCGTCTTTCAGTACGGGACCGTACAGCGACTGATTCAGGTCCTTGACGGAAAAACAAAATTCCGTTATTATGCGATAAAGGTCGTTTTGTAAATTGAATGATGCGATTGCTTTTCCTCCGCGGTAACCTCAACACTTCGGCTACGCATACGATTATATAACATTTCGGCTTTTTTTTCAATCATTTTTACACTCGTTTATTTATTTTGATTGACAAAGCCCGATTTGTTGTGTTATCCTTAACGAGTAAATAATGAGGAGCGTCGAACATTATTAGCGGTTTTCATCAAGGTCGCCCGTATGACCCGAGCCGCGAAAGGGTATCGACGCCGAAACGGATAACTTTCGGGCAAAGTTTTCTCGTTGGGTGCAGCGGCTAATACCCTGCAACTGTCATTCGTAAGAGTGGAGCACATTATTTGACGTATCGCGTTTTTCGTTAAACATCCGAAGACAGTCAAACGGCACACTCCTGACCCGATTGGCTGTCTTTTTTTAACCTGCTTGCTGCGCTGCCGTTTCCTCTTCTTGTGAAAAAGCTTCATTGCGGCAGGACGGTTAACGCGAAAAAGCGGTTGGACTTTTTAAGCTTAACCCCTTTCGCCCGCTCTTTTTTATACTCATTTAAGCACGTAAAAAATTCTGCACGCTTTTATACTTTGACTTCATAGGCTTTTATCAATCCGTTTTTTTATTAAGTTATCATATTTCAAGGAGAAATCATATATGAATTACAACGTAGCCGTAGTAGGCGCAACAGGTATGGTCGGAAGAAAAATGCTTCAGGTTCTTGCCGAAAGAAAACTTCCCATCAACGAACTTTATCTTTTCGCGTCCGCAAAAAGTGCGGGCAAAAAAGTGGAGTTTATGGGTAAGGAATATACCGTAATCGAGCTTACCGAGGAAAACGTGCGCGCAAGAAAAGTGGATATCGCTCTTTTCAGCGCGGGTGCAGGCACTTCCAAAACATTCGCCCCCGTGTTTGCCGATTGCGGAGCGGTGGTTATCGATAACTCCAGCCAGTGGCGTATGGACCCCTCCGTCCCCCTTGTGGTGCCCGAGGTTAACGCTTACGACATAGATTGGAATAAGGGCATCATCGCAAACCCCAACTGCTCCACTATTCAGGCGGTCGTGGCTCTTGCGCCTTTACACAGGAAATACGGCATTAAGAGAATAGTTTACTCCACCTATCAGGCGGTCAGCGGTGCGGGCGTGTTGGGTTATACCGACCTTGAGGACGGCATCAAAGGCGCCGCGCCCAAGAAGTTCCCCAAGCCCATTTTCGGCAACGTTTTGCCGCATATCGACGTATTCCTCGACAACGGTTACACCAAAGAGGAACAGAAAATGATTGACGAAACGCGCAAAATCCTGGGCGACCAAAGTCTTAAAATCACCGCTACTACCGTGCGCGTACCCGTTTACTACGGACACAGCGAAAGCATTAACGTGGAATTCAATAAGCCCGTAACGCTTGAGGGCGTTATTGAGACGCTTAAATCAGCGGAAGGCGTAGTCATCATGGACGACGTCAAAAACGGCGTATACCCCACTCCTCTTGACATTGCCGACACCGACCCCGTATATGTGGGAAGAATCAGACTGGACGACAGCGTGGAAAACGGCGTAAACATGTGGGTGGTTGCGGACAATATCCGTAAGGGCGCGGCAACAAACGCCGTCCAGATTGCGGAAAGAATTATCGCAAAAAGAAACAAATAATCTTTACTGATTTTTAAGGAGAGAAAAAATGAGCGTTTTCAAAGGCGTCGGAGTGGCTTTAATCACTCCCTTTGACGAAAACGGCATAAATTTCGATGCGTTCGGCAACATTATCGAATTTCTTATAGAAAACAAGGCGGACGCGCTGTGCGTATGCGGCACCACCGGCGAGCCGTCCACCATGACTAAAGAAGAAAAAAGCGCGGCAATAGCTTTTGCCGTGAAAAAAGTCGCGGGAAGAGTTCCCGTCGTCGCGGGCTGCGGCTGCAACAACACCGCCGAAACGGTGGAAAATGCAAAATCGGCTCAGGCGTTGGGTGCGGACGCATTGCTTATCGTCACGCCTTACTACAATAAATGCACGCAAAACGGTCTTATAGCGCACTACTCTGCCGTTGCAAACAGCGTGGACATACCCATTATCGTTTATAACGTGCCGGGAAGAACGGGAGTCAACATTCTGCCACGCACCGCGCTTAAACTGAGCGAAATAAAAAACATCGTAGCCATCAAAGAAGCCGGCGGAAACATTGACCAGCTTCAGGAGCTCGTGCGGCTGACCGAAGGTAAAATGGACGTTTATCTCGGAGAAGACGCGCTTACATACGTGGGAATGGCTTTAGGCGCAAAGGGAGTTATTTCCGTCGCCGCCAACGCCGCGCCCGCACTTATGCGAAACATTACGGAAAGCGCTTTTCGCGGAGAATGGGAAAAAGCGAGAGCTCAGCAGCTTAAGCTTTTGCCCTTTATCAAAAACCTGTTCTGCGAGGTGAATCCCATTCCCGCCAAAAAGGCAATGTGCTTATTGGGATTCAACGCGGGAGTTCCTCGGCTGCCGCTTACCGAAATGGAAGAAGAAAACGCTTTGAAACTTCGTGACTCCATGCGCGAGCTGGGGCTTATCAATTAAGGAGATTTACCTGTTTATGACCAAACTTTTCTTATTCGGAATCAGCGGGAAAATGGGGAAAGCAATTGTGGAAACTACGCGCGCCGGCGAAGGTTTTACCGTAACGGGCGGATTTGACAGGGTTCCACACCCCGAAATAAAAACTTACACCGACGTTGACGCGGTCCCCTGCGACTTTGACGTCATTGTGGATTTTTCCCGTCCCGAACTTCTCGACAACGTCATCGCTTTGGCGGAGAAATACAATAAGGGCGTCGTAATCGCCACCACGGGCTATTCGGAAAGTCAGTTAAAGCGCATTGAAGCGCTTTCCGAAAAAGTCGCGGTGCTTAAGTCGGGCAACATGAGCATAGGCGTAAATCTTTTGCTTGACCTTGTGGAAAAAGCGACAAAGACGCTTAAGGACTCTTTTGACATAGAGATTATCGAAAAACATCATAATCAGAAAGCGGACGCGCCGTCGGGCACCGCCATGATGCTTGCCGAAAAAGTCAGGGAAGTAAAAACGGACGCAAAATTCCTTTACGGAAGAGAGGGCTTGTCCAAAAGAAATCCCGAGGACGTAACCATTCACGCCGTGCGCGGAGGCACAATCGTGGGCGAGCACGACGTTATTTTTGCAGGAACCGACGAAATAGTTACCTTATCGCACACTGCTTTATCCCGCAAAATATTCGCAACGGGCACGCTTAAAGCCGCGGAATTCATAAAAACCAAAAAGAGCGGTTTTTACACGATGAAAAACGCTTTGGAGTAATTTTCGGATTTATTTTTCTCCCCGCCTGACGCGAGACGACGCAAGTTAAAAATAAACCAATCGGCGGTTTATCCGTCTTGCTTTCTTCAGAACTTGCCGCAATCGAACACGCTTTAATGCGACGCCATGTTGCTTACGGAACAAGTGTAATTTTGCCCGACATCGAGTATGCACAACTCGCGGCTTGCCGGGATAACTGCTTCCGGCTGTTAAACAAATCCGAAACTTGTTTTAAGCTGTGCGCCGCGCGCTTAAAATTTGAAGGCAACGGACTTCTGCTCCGAATAAATTAAAGACGGCTGTTTCCGCCGAATATCCGTAAAAGCCTTTTCTGAGAAACACAAAAAATTTAGGCTCTGTCACAACAAATGGTTGATTTTTGACGAGAAATAGCGTATAATAATAGTAAGAAACAGTACCACCGAAGGAGGTAATTGGATATGCCTACTATCAAAGACGCATTAGATATTATCGGTAAGTTGACTGTCGCAGAGCAGGAAAGCCTTAAAACAATGCTTTTAAGTCCTGCCTTTGTAAAGTCTTTGAATATTGAAGATTTCGTAGCAAAGGAACGCTTTGCAGATGGTCGTGTATGCCCTCTTTGTGGCTGTATCCATGTGGTTCGCAATGGTCATCGTAAAGATGGCACACAGCGATATGTATGTAAGGATTGTGGCAAGTCCTTCGTGATTGCTACGAACTCCATTGTGTCTGGTACAAGAAAAGACTTGTCCGTGTGGGAGCAGTACATTGATTGTATGATGAATGGCTTATCCATTCGTAAGACTGCTGTTGCTTGTGGGATTCACAGAAACACCGCATTCCTTTGGAGACACAAGATTTTGGATGCACTTCAGAATATGGCAGACGATGTTACCCTTGACGGCATTATTGAGGCTGACGAAACTTTTTTCGCCATCTCGTACAAGGGCAATCATAGCAAGAGTAAGACATTTGCTATGCCACGCAAGGCTCATAAGCGTGGTCATTCTACACATATCAGAGGCTTGTCCCAAGAAAAGGTATGTGTTCCTTGTGCGGTTAATAGGAATGGCTTGTCTATCTCCAAGATTACGAATACTGGTAGAGTTTCTACAAGAGATTTACATCATATTTATGATGGTAGGATTAAGACCAATTCCACTCTTGTTACGGACAAGATGAACTCCTATGTGAGATTTACAAATGCCAATGGCATTGACCTTGTGCAGTTAAAGACTGGCAAAGCCAAGAAAGGCATTTATAATATCCAACATATCAATAGCTACCATAGCCAGCTAAAGAGGTTTATGCGTGGCTTTAACGGTGTTTCTACCAAGTATCTGAACAACTATCTTGTGTGGAATAACCTTGTAAATTACGCCAAAGAAAGCGACATGGAGAAAAGGAACATCTTCTTAACTTTTGTTTTGGCAACATTGAAAACTGCTAAATGCAGAGATTTATCAAACAGACCAGCAGTTCCTCTGGTCGCCTAATTAGAATTTGTGGAGATGATAAGATGGTCAATATAACAGATGTAAAACAGATTCTTCAATTTGCAATAGATGCGGAGATTAAAGTCTTTCTTGATGGTGGCTGGGGTGTAGATGCTCTTCTTGGATATCAGTCAAGAGCCCATAATGATATTGACATTTTTGTAGAAAAGAACGATTATCAGAACTTTATAGAAATAATGAAAGCTAATGGCTTTTATGAGATTAAGATGGAATATACAACATTGAACCATACTGTATGGGAAGATTTGAAAAACAGAATTATTGATTTGCATTGTTTTGAATATACGGACGAAGGTGAAATTCTTTATGATGGGGATTGTTTTCCGGTAGAAACTTTTTCGGGTAAAGGAAGAATTGAGGAAATAGAGGTTTCCTGTATTGAACCATATAGTCAAGTAATGTTCCATCTGGGATACGAGTTTGATGAAAATGATGCACATGATGTGAAGTTATTGTGTGAGACACTTCATATCGAAATTCCAAATGAGTATAGATAACTGCAAATAACAGTTTGTAGGGGAGTTCTGATACTCCCCTATAAAAATGGCTATTTATCAACTGTTTGTTGTGACATAGCCAAAATTTATAAGTAACTTACATTAAAAAAGGCCTTTCCTTAACCGAGGAAAGGCTTTTTTAATATTGTTTTTTAGTTATCAAGTATACGGCTGCCAACGAAACGCTGTTTTATAAGTGCTGATTCCTTGCGTACGATGAGCGATTTTATAAAGTACACCTTAACAGCTGTTTTATTCAGCCAAGCCGACTAGCAAACAAGCGATAAGTGAGTTTTACTCGCCTTACTTTTACAAATTTAAGCAGAGTACCGAATTAATCAGTCCTTAAAAGGAAAACGTCGAGCTTGTCTTCATGATAATGTTCATGGTGAGATTGTCTTTTATTGTTTCATCAAGGGAATAAGCTTCGCTGAGGATGGAGAACACCGAGTAGTTGTTTGAAAGCTGGATATTGGAACCGCGCTGTTCGACGCTGACGTCCACGCTGTCGGTATCCCCTTCTATTTCGAAAGTGAAGCCTGAAGATTCGGCATACGGAAGTATAAAGGTAAGAACTTCGGAGGAATGAGAAGTAAGGTCGTACTCGACTTCCTTACCGCCTTCAAGCGTGAAAGTGACTTTGTCAATCGAGCCTGCCGCAAATCCCGAAAGCGTAACGGTAATCTGACTTGTACCCGTCTCGGACGTGTTGACGGTGAAAAGCTTGTTGTTTGCGCTGTCCGCGGTAACCGAAAGCTTGGTGGTAAGGCCTATGCCGCCTGCCGTATCCGTCCTGACGTAAGCGCCTTTACCTGCGTCCCATGTAAATCCGTCGACATAGCGCGCGATATACTTGTAAGCGTCAAGGTCGTAAACTTCAAGCGTTTCGACGTCGTCGTCGCAAACGTAAACAAGCGCGTCCTTGTAAATTTCGTCATAGTAGGAATAGTTTGAAGAAACTCCGCTGCCGAAGCCGCCGCCGAAAGCGGTAAACAACACTATTGCCACCACGCCTAAAAACGATACAAGAGTAATGCCCAGTGCATTGGAATAGGTACGGGTTACTTTTTCCTTGAACACTTTGGCATGAGTTACTTCCGTAAACTTGCCTTTTTTCGCGGCGTCTTCGATTTTTTCGGTAACGACGCGCTCTACTCTTATCGTGCGCATGGGAAGCGCGGCCGCAAGCTTACCCAAAGGACGCTTGAGATAGTCCGCATAAGGCATAATCGCGCCGCCGTAAAGAGTAAACATCGTAAGATAAAGCGGAAGCATTACCGCAGGCGTCACGGCCGACGCAAGATATAATTCTCCGCAAAGCACGGGCATCATTAAAATCACGGGAATGACGTAAAGGAACAGTCTTTCCATGTCGAAGCCGAATTTTGCTTTGAACTTATCTTTGGTAAGCGCGGTGACAAGCATAACCACAAGCTGAAGCACCGCCACGACGAAGAACAGATAGCTTACCTGAGGTGCGGCAAAGCAGAATATAACCGCCAGAAGCGCAATGAGCAAAGCGTTTCCGCGGACGACGTCGGTCGCACGGACGGCGAACACTTTTTTGAACACTATATAGAAAATAACCGAAAGCGCAAACGCAAGAACAACCGAAGAAACAAGCAAGCCTACGTTTGCGGTAACCACGGTGGCGATGGCGTGAATATTGATTACCTCGAAGCCCGTAAGAAGCAGCGTAACTATGAGGTACGCGACGTAAAGGCATACAAGCGTCGCAAGCATGGTAAGCAGCTGAACGGCTGCACCCAAACCTGCCTTGACGAAGTTGACGGATTTCTTCCTTACGGCGAAGAAAACTATTGCCGCGACGAGAAGAATTATGATTGCCGCAATGATATAGGCGACGAAATCAGCATACCAAATCGTGGCGCCGAGGTAATTGAAAAATCCCGCGGAACCGCCCGCCGCATAGTCGCCCAGAGTTTTGTCGCCGAAATAAGATACGGCTTTGTTCATCATATTTCCGAAAGCGTTTACAACGCCCGAGTCAAGATTATCTACGGTGTCGAAAGCGGTACCGGAATTTTCGTTGCCGAGCGTTACGAAATCGTAAGCAGCGATGTCGTCGTAAATATCGAAATCGGTAATCTTGTTTTCGGCGGCGAATACGGAGGAATAAAGCGAACTCGAGTAAGCCTTGCCGCCCAAATCCGCGTAAGCGGAAACGAGAGCCGCGCCGTCTGAGGTTACTTCCGACATGATGAGTGCGCCCGTGCCTCCCACCGCGTCGAAATTAAACGCCAGTTTAACGCGCGAATAAATGTCGTCGAAACCTTTGAACTGGTACTTGAAAGCGTATGCGCCCAAAGCGCCTTCTTCCCCGCCCGAAGTAAACACGAACAGCAAGTCGTTTTTATACTTCGTTTCGCGGTTAGCCGCGGCATTTATAACTTCTATCATATTGGCGACCGCCGCCGTATTGTTTGCCGCGCCCGCGTTGAGCGTGGACGTATCGTAATGAGCGGTGAACATAATTACGTCGCCGTAAGAAAGCTGTTCGTTTTCGGGGTCGGCATACTTTGCCAACGTATCCGCGCCGGGAATGGCAACGACAAGGTTGTTTACCGTGCGGTTAACGTAATAAGTACCGTCCTCGAGAGTGTTCATATTTTCGGCGGTGGAAGCAAGTATGACCGCGCTTTGCGTCACGACGGACGGACGCGGAACGGTTTTGCCGTTTTCGCTTGCAAGCGAATAAGACGCGGTGTTAAGCCCCTCTTCCGAATCGGGATAACTGGTCGGGCGATACTGGATTATCTGATCTTCCCTGACGGAAGAACGGATGTAGTCCGAAACCGACTTGAGATTATTGTCATAGTTGGCGTTGTGACTGCGTAAATCCGTAATTGCCTTGATGTGGTTGTCCACTTCGGCACGCGTCGCGGCGTCGAACCCGGAAGACTTGTCGGAAGCGGTAACCCCGACGAATCCCAGCGCGACAAACGCAACGATGAGAATAAGCAACACAGGATAATAAATCCATTTGAAAACTTTCATTAAAACGCACTCCTCGTTTTATTACACTATTACCAAGTTATTTTAGCATAAAATAAATTTTTCTCAAAACGAATAAGCGCGGTTTAAGCAAATTTTTTGATTATTTGGCGACAGCCATGCCGTAACCTTCGATTTCCACGCGGCGCATTGTCTTAAGCGACGCGAAAAGACGGCTTTCGGTGTGCAGAATTACGGTCGAACCGCACTTTACGGCGACGTCGCACAACACGCGGTTATCGTAAAGATTGCTTGCCACCGTCCAAAAATCCAGACATCCTTCGGGCTGAGAGCCGCTTAATTCTCCTATTTTCTCGCCGCCGATCAAAAACGCGCCTATGCCGCCCGCACGGTCGGATTTGATTACCACCACGTCCCCGGGTTTTACGTCACGATATGCGTCGATAAGGATATACATATTTAATTCCTCCGCTGTTTTTTCTTCATTATAGCATAATATGCTTGACAACGTATTGTCACCATTATAAAATTATTTCAGAAATTTCAGTTTTTTTCAGGGGTAAATATATGCACAACAGTTCGCTGATGTTTTCCATTCTAATCACGCTTCTCAACAACGGCAAAACCACGAAAAAAGCGCTTGCCGAAAAGTTCGAGATATGCGAGCGCACGGTAATCCGCTACATAAACGCCATTGCGGCGACGGGCGTACCCGTTTACTCCATCAAGGGCAAGAACGGAGGATACGAAATTTCGTCGGAATTTCAATTTGACAAATCGTTTTTTTCCGAGCAGGAAATAGCGCGCATCATCACCTGCCTTAAATCGATGGACAGGTATGACGACAAGTTGAACGAAAGCATTGCCGACAAGCTTAAATACATGGCAAAAAGAAAGAACGACGAACATTACCTTCTGGAAACGGATACTTTAATCATCGACGCGGGTCCATGGAGCAATCCCACGCTTTACCGCGCCAAAATGGAAATTCTGCAAAAGGCGATAGACAATAAAAAAAGTCTTAACCTGATGTATGTCGACAGATACGAGTCCAAAACTCACAGGCTTTTCGACCCCTACTACCGCGTGCTTAAAGAAGGTATATGGTACGTCTACGGCTGGTGTCATTACAGGAAAGATTTCAGGCTGTTCAAACTTGCGCGCATCAAATCCTTGCTGCCCACCGACCAGAGTTTTGAGAGGAAACCTTGCGACGTGTACGAAAAACTTAACGGTAACTTCGACGATTTCGAAACCGTGGATCTCGAAATAGAATTTTCCTCCACTATCCTGGGCGATATCGAGGAGTGGCTTGGTTACGACGCGGTTTTCGAGCGCGGTTACAAGTATATTGCAAAAGCCAGACTGTACTCGGGAAGAGTGCTGATAAACAAGCTTTTAAGCTTCGGGTCAAGCATAAAGGTGCTGTCGCCGTCGTTTTTAAGAGAAGAATTGTTGGTGGAATGCAAGCGAATTTTACGAAACGCGGGAATAGAATAACGGACAGCCGAATGTTTTATTCGTCCCGAAAAAGCCCTGAAATAATAATAAAAAGTAAAAACAAGCAACTCAATCATTTACAAAAAAGCTTCCCTTTGTTTCGGGAAGCCTTTTTTGGTTTTTCTTTTAACGTCACAACGATTTAAAAATCTCAAACGTCCATAACAAACAACGGTTTCAGTCGCTTGATTTTATGTCTTTCAATCTTGCCTTATATACGTTTTTTGCGCTCATGACGCGCTTTACGTACATGTCGGTTTCGGGAAAAGGAATTTCTTCGAGGTTTTGTTTTATCCAGTTTGTCACGTTGCCCTCGCCCGCGTTGTATGCCGCAACTGCAAGCGTTTCGTCCCCGAATTTATTCATCAGATATTTAAGATAAAACGTGCCCAACTCTATATTGTACTTCGGGTCGAAAAGCATTTCGTCCGAGTAGTCGATTCCTTTTTTTGCAGCGCACCACTCCGCGGTGGACGGCATCAGCTGCATGAGTCCGCACGCACCTTTACCCGATACGGCTGACGCGTCGAACTTGCTTTCCGTCCAGACGACGGCGGCAACAAGCTCCGCGCTTAAGCCGTTGGACTTTGACTGAATCAGAATCTCGTCGCGGTAAACAAGCGGATAGCGTAAGGAAAGCGCGCTTAAAGAGGCAAGCACCAGAAGAAGAACCGATAAAGCCGCACCCGCAATCAGATAGGAAATTTTTAACTCTCCCGACACTGAATTTTTTCGTAAAAGCCGTTCACTCTTGCCTCCAGTTTTTCAAGACTTTCGTTGTTGACGATAACCTCGTCCGAACGCGTAATGCGCTCGTTTTCGCTAAGTTGCGCGCGTATTATTTCCTGCGCCAGTTCTTCCGTAATGTTATTGTTGCGCTTTTTAAGTCTGATTATACGCTTGTCTTCATCCGACACAACCGTAGCTATGTAATCGCAAAGGTTGTCGAACCCCGACTCGAACAACAACGGCACTACCAGAAATACAATTTCCGAAGGGGCGTTTTCTATTCGTTTTTTTATTTCCTTGCGAATAAGCGGATGAGTAATTCCGTTAAGCCGATTAAGTTTGTTCTTATCCGAAAAAACCTCTTCGCGCAGGACTTTGCGGTCAAGAGTTCCGCCTTCGTAAGCCCGGGGAAATGCCGCTTTAAGCAAACGTTCGCCTTCCGAGCCGGGCGCAACCACGTCGCGGGCAACGACGTCCGCATCGATAATATATGCGCCTTTTTTCTCCAAAATTCCGCTTACCGCGCTTTTTCCGCTGGCGATTCCGCCCGTTATACCAACAACATACTTCTTCATAAGTACTTCCTTAAAACTTTGATGCAAACTTGTTTTATCAGCAATCTATCCAGCTTTTACCCGACGAAATATCCACGGTAAGCGGCACCTTAAGCTGAACCGCGTTTTCCATACAGTCTTTAAGTATGGCTTTTACTTTTCCGACTTCTTCGTCAGCAGCTTCCACGATAAGTTCGTCGTGAATCTGAAGTATAAGCGCGGACTTCAGCCCTTTAAGCTTTTCCGCCACCGAAACCATGGCAAGCTTTATGATATCCGCCGCGCTGCCCTGAAGCGGCATGTTCATTGCGGCGCGCTCGCCGAACTGGCGCGTCATGTAATTGGGGGAAGCCAGCTCCGGAATATAGCGCACTCTTCCCAAAAGCGTGGTGGTGTAACCCGTTTTCTTGGCGTTTTCCACCACCGAATCGAAATAGGGCTTGATTGCGGAAAACCGCGCAAAATAAGTATCCATATACCTTTTTGCGGTGGCAAGCGAGCACTTCAGGCTTTGCGACAGTCCGTAATCGCTCATGCCGTAAATTATGCCGAAGTTAACGACTTTCGCTTCCCGACGCATGGAGGGCGTAACCTTTTCAATGGGTACGCCGAACACTTCCGCCGCCGTGCGCGCGTGGATATCCTCGTCCGCGCCGTAAAGGGCAAGCATTCGTTCGTCGCCCGAAAAATGCGCAAGCAGACGGAGTTCTATCTGCGAATAGTCCGCCGATACCAGAGTATAGCCTTCCCTCGCCACGAACAGCCCCCTCAATCTTTTACCCTCCTCCTCGCGGACGGGAATGTTTTGCAGATTGGGCTCGGCACTTGAAAGTCTTCCCGTAGTGGTAAGGGTTTGTTTGTAGTCGGTGTGTATTACGTCGTCGGGCGACAAAAGTTTTCTCAGCCCTTCTATATAAGTGCTGTTGAGTTTTGTTATAAAGCGGTATTTCCCTATAAGCGGCACTATTTCGTGTTTGTCCTGAATCATATCCAGGATTTCGGCGTTTGTGGAGTGTTTGGCGCTCTTTTTGGGATAAGGTATTTTAAGGTCGGTAAAAAGCACCTCAGCAAGCTGACGGGGCGAATTTACGTTGAATTTTTTACCGGCTATACGGCAGATTATATCGTTAAGTTCCGCCGCCTGCTTTACATACTCTTCCCCGATGGAATTGAGAAGATGCACGTCGACTTTCACCCCGCGCTCCTCCATATCGAAAAGGATGTCGATAAGCGGCAGTTCCGCCTCTTTATACAACTTTTCCATACCGAGCCGCTTTATTTCGGCATCAAGATTTTCCGCGGCGAGACATAAGCCTGCGGCTGGAAAGTTTTTGTCATACCCCGAAGACTCCATCAAAAGTTCGACGCTGTCCTCGTTTACGCGCATATCGGCAAGATACTGCATGAGCTTTACGTCATCGTAGCCCTTTACCGACGCGCCCTCCGATTTAAGCACGCGCTTTACTTTTTTTGCGTCGAAAAGATATTTCCTGATTTTTACGTCTTCCAAAAACGGTTTAAATGCGGCGCAAGCCTCGTGCACGGCAAGCCCTTCGTCAATAAGCGTTTTACTGAGGCTTACAATGTATTCGGTTTTGCCGTCCGTGCTGAAACGTATATCGTCCGCTAACAGGAAGGAAAAAGATTGCGCGTTTAAGAGTATTTGCTTTATTTTTTCAACGGAACTGATTTTTTCCTGCGTGAATTCCGTTTTAACTTCGTTCTTTACGGCGGCTTGCGCTACAAAGATGTCATCCCGCTTTATGAGCGAACGGAATCCGTTGTCCGCAAAAAACGTCCTTACCGCCGCGGAAAAAGGAAAATCGAAAGTGAAATCCTCCGTTTTTTCCTCAAGCGGCACGTCGCGTTTTATGGTTGCAAGCTCGTAAGAAAGTTTTGCCGAATCCCTTCCGGCTCTCAGTTTTTCGCCCAGCTTTCCCGAAACCGAATCGATGTTTTCGTAAATTTTTTCTACGCTGCCGTATTGCTCTATAAGACTTAAAGCGGTTTTGTCGCCCACGCCCGCAACGCCCGGAATGTTGTCGCTGGAGTCGCCCGCAAGCGCCTTATAGTCCACTACCGCGGCAGGAGTCAGTCCGAATTCTTTTTTAAGTCCTTCTTTGTCCAGCACAAGCGTTTCGGTTATTCCGCGCTTGGTAAGCACCACGCGTGTGGTGTCGTCTATCAGCTGCAAGCTGTCGCGGTCGCCCGTGATTATATATGTCATTACGTTGTTATCGGCGGCAAGAGTGCCTATTACGTCGTCCGCCTCGTATCCCTCTTTTTCCACTACGGAAATATTCATAAGCCGAAGCTGCTGCTTGAGAATGGGAAGTTGTACGGCAAGCTCGTCGGGCATATGCTTGCGCGTGGCTTTGTACCCGTCGTACATTTTATGGCGGAACGTGGGCGCCGCAAGGTCGAACGCCACGGCGATGTATTTGGGCTTATAGTCCCCGATAGCTTTTATCAGCATGGTTGTAAATCCGTATACCGCCTGAGTGGGAACGCCGTTTTTGTTGTTAAGCGGAGGCAACGCGTAAAAAGCGCGGTTTATAAGGCTGTTGCCGTCTATTAAAAGCATGTTTTCCATTGCGTTTCCTCCTCGTTTAAGCTTTCCTTCGCCAAACAATACTTATTCCACCGATTATTATACAACGAATTTAGCAAATTATCAATCATTTGCTTGTCAAACGCGCCGCAATATGATAAAATACTAACGTTGTCCATGCCGCCGTGGTGAAATTGGCAGACGCACGGGACTCAAAATCCCGCGGTAGTGATACCGTGTCGGTTCGACCCCGACCGGCGGCACCATTAATCAGTCCTGAAGCTTACTTCGCTTCGGGACTTTTTAATTATATCTATTGTTTTGCAGTAAAAAAACTATACCGTTAAACGACGCGCAACGCTTTTATGAAATTCGCCTGTCCCCGCAATGCGTTTGTGTTTTCGATTGAATCGGTGTATAATTATTAAAATATTTTTCGGCGGGTACAAATTAATGCGCTGTAAAGCTTTATCCGAAATGGCCATAGAGGAATTGCGGAAACTGTTTCCCATTTCCCTTCATAAGCACAACCCTTTGTGGAAAGATTGGTTTTGCGAGGAAAAGGAAAGAATAATTTCTTTTATCGGCGACGGATACAGAATAAGTCACATCGGCAGCACCGCGATAGCAGACATAATGGCAAAAAACATTGTGGATATTCTTGTTGAAGCACATGACCCTGCGGCGATGGAAAAAGCCGCAAAGGCTATCGAACAAAACGGTTATATCAAAATGAGCGAGGGAAATAACCGTAAATCCTTTAATCGGGGCTACACGGTACATGGTTTTGCGGAAAAAGTCTTTCACCTTCATTTGCGTCTTTACGGAGATAACAATGAACTTTACTTCCGCGATTATCTCATCGAACACGCAGGCATCGCCCGCGAGTACGAAAAACTGAAACTGTCGCTTTGGAAAAAGCATGAATTTAACCGCGACGCCTATACTGCCGCAAAAACCGAATTTGTGCTTAAATACACGCTTTTGGCAAAAGAAAATTACAAAAACCGATATTGAAATTTGTCTTAAAAACTCAGGCAAAAACTTATCCTGATAAAAAATCCGTAAAAAACAAGATTCGATTATGTGCAATAAAAAAAACCTCCGTTTTTTATCCGAAGCGGAGATTTTTATACTTTAAAAGATTTGATTGGGGTTTTTTCAAAAAAGCAAAGCCAAGAGTTATCGCGCGTTTTTATTAATCCGTCAGAACTCTGCGTTGCCCACGGTGCGGGGATAAGGTATGACGTCGCGGATATTGCTTACGCCCGTAAGATACATTATTATCCTTTCGAATCCAAGTCCGAATCCCGCGTGTTTGGTTCCGCCGTAGCGGCGAAGATTGATATACCACCAGTAATCCTCTTCCTTAAGGCCCAGCTCCTTCATGCGCGCGGTAAGCACGTCAAGACGCTCTTCCCTTTGCGAGCCGCCGATTATTTCGCCTACGCCCGGGACAAGCAGGTCCATTGCGGCAACGGTTTTGCCGTCGTCGTTAAGCCGCATATAAAACGCCTTTATCTCTTTGGGGTAATCCGTCACAAATATCGGCTTTTTATACACTTCTTCCGTCAGATAACGCTCATGTTCGGTCTGAAGGTCGGCGCCCCAGTAAACCGGATACTTAAACTCTTTACCCGACTTGAGCAGAATATCCACCGCCTCGGTATAGGTAACTTTGGCATAATCGGCGGTTTTGAGAAACTCGAGCCGCTCCAGAAGCGTTTTGTCCACGAATTTATTGAAAAACTCGATTTCAGCGCGGCAAGAGGTCATGACGTGATTTATGATATGCTTTATCATGTCCCAGGCAAGCGCCATATCGTCGTCAAGGTCGGCAAAAGCTATTTCGGGTTCTATCATCCAGAATTCCGCGGCGTGACGTGCCGTGTTGGAGTTTTCCGCGCGGAAAGTGGGCCCGAAAGTATAAATTTTTCCGAAAGCCATTGCATAAGTTTCGCCCGACAGCTGGCCCGACACCGTAAGGTTTGCGGGCTTTCCGAAAAAGTCCTTGGAGTAATCAACTTTGCCGTTTTCGTCGCGCGGAGGATTTTCGGGATTTATGGTGGTCACGCGGAACATCTCTCCCGCCCCTTCACAGTCGGAAGCGGTTATTATGGGCGTATGAACGTACACGAATCCGCGGTCATGGAAAAACGAATGTATGGCAAAAGCTACTTCGCTGCGCACGCGGAACACTGCCGAAAACAAATTGGTGCGCGGTCTTAAATAAGCTTGCTCACGCAGAAATTCGGGCGTGTGACGTTTGGGTTGCAAAGGATATTCGGGAGAAGACGTCCCCTCCGTTTCGATTTTTTCCGCCTTTATCTCAAGCGGCTGTTTCGCACCCGGCGTAAGCGTGACTTTTCCCGTAATTACCAGCGCGGCACCCACGTTTTGCGCGGCGGTTTCGTCATAATTTGCTATTTTGTTGCGCTCGAAAACCACCTGAACGCTGCTGAAGCACGATCCGTCGTTTAAGTCGATAAACCCGAACGCTTTGGAGTCGCGTATGTTGCGTATCCAACCGCCTACCGTAACGGTCTTGTTTTCATACTCTGCGGGAGCGGCGTAAATGTCTTTTACGAAATCCCTTTTCATAAAACTTCTCCGTATTTGTAAATTTACTTTAGCAGTATAGCACCTGTCTCTTATACACATCTGACGCTGCCGACGAACTCTAGGGTG
>UQSP01000031.1 GCA_900543755.1 uncultured Eubacteriales bacterium | reverse complement strand
CTACACCCTAGAGTTCGTCGGCAGCGTCAGATGTGTATAAGAGACAGGGGAAAAATAATTGGTATAGATTTAGGTACAACTAACTCGTGCGTTGCGGTGCTTGAGGGCGGCGAACCCGTCGTTATCCCCAACTCCGAAGGCGCAAGGACGACCCCGTCCGTCATAGGCTTTGCAAAAGACGGCGAGCGTCTTGTCGGTCAGGTGGCAAAGCACCAGGCGGTTGCCAACCCCGATCGTACCGTCATTTCCATTAAAAGGGAAATGGGTACCGACCACAAAGTAAAAATCGACGACAAACAGTATTCCCCGCAGGAACTTTCCGCAATGATACTTTCAAAGCTTAAAGCGGACGCGGAAAGCTATCTCGGCGGCAAGGTTACCGAGGCGGTAATAACCGTCCCCGCATACTTTACCGACGCTCAGCGTCAGGCAACCAAAGACGCGGGCAGAATTGCGGGTCTGGACGTAAAGCGTATTATAAACGAGCCTACCGCGGCGGCGCTTGCATACGGGCTTGACAAAATCAAGGAAGGCACGCAGAAGATATTTATTTACGACCTTGGCGGCGGCACTTTCGATATTTCCATTTTGGAGATAAGCGAAGGCGTGTTCGAAGTTATTGCCACCGCGGGCAACAATAAACTTGGCGGCGACGATTTCGACCAGAGAATAATGGATTACCTTGTCGACTCTTTCAAGAAAGAACACGGCATCGATTTAAGCAAAGACCGCATGGCTATGCAAAGACTTAAAGAGGCGGCTGAAAAGGCGAAAATCGAGCTTTCGACGCTTAACAATACCAAAATCAGCCTGCCCTTTATTTCCATGGGAGAATCCGGTCCCGTTCACATGGACGTTGACCTCAGCCGCGCTAAGTTCGAGGCGCTCATTTCCGACCTCGTTCAGCAGACGGTAGATTTGACGAAGCGCGCTTTGTCCGATTCGGGCTTCAGCGCAAGCGAGATAGACAAGGTTATTCTGGTGGGCGGCTCGACCCGTGTGCCCTGCGTTGTGGACGCCGTAAGAAAAGTAACCGGCAAAGAACCGTTTAAGGGAATCAACCCCGACGAATGCGTGGCAATCGGTGCGGCTATTCAGGGCGGCGTTCTCGGCGGCGAAGTCAAAGACGTATTGCTTCTGGACGTTACGCCTCTTTCGTTGGGTATCGAAACCATGGGCGGAGTGTTTACCAAACTTATCGACAGAAACACTACAATACCTACCAAGAAATCTCAGATATTCTCGACGGCGGCAGACAATCAGCCTTCTGTGGACATTCACGTTTTGCAGGGCGAGCGTCCCATGGCGGCGGACAACAAAACTCTTGCCCGTTTCGAGCTTAGCGGAATAGCTCCCGCACCCCGCGGAATACCTCAGATAGAAGTTACTTTCGATATCGACGCAAACGGCATAGTTCACGTTTACGCAAAGGATAAGGGCACCGGTAAAGAGCAGAGCGTAACCATTACCGCGTCCTCCAATCTCTCGGAAGAGGATATTCAGCGCGCTATCGACGAGGCGGAAAAATTCGCGGCTGAAGACAATAAGCGCAAAGAAACCGTGGATACCAAAAACAATCTCGATACACTGGTGTTCCAGATTGAAAAAGTTCTTTCCGAAAGCGGAGAAAAAGTTGCAGCCGACGACAAGGCTAAACTTGAAGCGGCTGTGGCTAAGGCGAAAGAAGTGCTCAAAACGGACGATATCGACGCAATCAAGAAGGAATCCGAGGAACTTCAGAAGCTTTCGAGCGAAGTGTTTACAAAACTTTATCAGCAGACTGCGGGCGCAAACCCCGACAATAACGGCAATAACGGCAATGCGGACGGAGACAACGTAGTGGACGCCGAAGAGGTGTAATGTTACCGCTAAGGTAATTTACGGGAGGATCAATGGCTAAATCATTTTACGATATTCTAGGGGTTAAAAAAGACGCAAGCCAGGAGGAAATTAAGTCCGCTTACCGTAAGCTTGCGCGGCAATACCACCCCGATCTACATCCCGGCGACGAAGCGGCGGCAAACAAATTCAAAGAGATTTCCGAGGCTTACGAAACGTTGTCCGATCCTCAAAAACGTGCCGCTTACGATAATCCGAGTCCTTTCGGTGATTTCGGCGGTGCGGGCGGCTTTGAAAACGGATTCGGCGGTTTCGGCGGATTCGGTGGCGGCGGCTCCATATTCGACAGCATTTTCGATATGTTCGGCGGCGGAGGCAGTCGCGGCGGAAGAAGCGCGGAAAACATCGGCGACGATATTACCGTCAACGTTACTCTTACTTTTGAAGAGGCCGCTTTCGGCGCGCAAAAAGAAGTTTCGGTTACGAGAAAAGAACCTTGTCCCTCCTGTAACGGTACGGGCGCGAAGGACGGGACAAAGTTCAAGACCTGCGGTACTTGCGGCGGAACGGGAAGAGTCAAACAGGCTCAGGACACTCCTTTCGGAAGAGTCGTCAGCGAACGCGTTTGTCCTTCCTGCCGCGGCAGCGGTAAAATAATAGAGGAAACCTGTCCCGATTGCGCTGGCAGGGGAATGCTCAGAAAGACCGTCAAGCTTAAGGTCAATATTCCTGCGGGCGCAGAAACGGGTCAGGTGATGACGGTTCGCGGTGAAGGCGAAAAAGTGGCAAACGGAAGGGCGGGAAATCTTCAGCTTATAATAAACGTTTTGCCTCATCAAATTTTCAAACGCACAGGCGCGGACCTTTACGTCGAATTGCCCGTAACGTTTATACAGGCGGCTTTGGGAGAGAAAGTAAAAGTGCCTACGCTTAAGGGGACCGAGCTTCAGTTTGCACTGACCGAAGGAGTCAAAAGCGGCTCCGTATTAAAACTTAAGGGCCACGGCATAACCACGAAACGCGGCACGGGCGATATGTACGTAACCGTTGTGGTGGAATTGCCCAAAAAACTGACTAAAGAGCAGAAGGCGAAAATCAAAGCTCTTGAGGAAGACATAAAACCCGAACAGTTTGATAAAGTCAAGGATTTTAACAGAAAAGCATTCTGAAAAGTCAATTAAAAAACGGTCGCATGAATAAAAGTCGTGCGGCCTTTTTTTTTAGGTGAATTTTACTTGACGCCGATTATAAGCTTTTTGTTTTTGCGGCAGTCGGTTTTTTTTGCTTGCATTATGGTTAGTCGGCGTAAAATCATAGGCAAAAAGTGTGTGCGAAGTAAGAAACAGACAATAAAATTTTCCGTCGGTAAATCCGTCGGTATAATTATCAATTATTCTTACAAGTTTTTATCCGCTTTGTTCGCATTCGTTTTATTGTATTTAAAAGCAGAACCCCATAAGTCTTCAAATTAACAACAGATAACTACCTGCTCGTCAAGTACGTCCATGCGTCAACGATTGACTTATTTAAGGAAAAATATTATAATGATTTCTATAAAACATACGGAGAAAAATTATTATGGAATGGCTGCAGGTTTCTGTTTCAACTACAAGCGAATGTTCCGAGTTGGTCGCAATGATTCTTTATGAGGCGGGTAGCGACGGAGTATCGGTTAAGGACGACGCCGACATAAAAGAACTGGTTGCTAAGAAATTGTCATGGGATTACGTGGACGAAAGTTTGCTGAATAAGGGCGACGGTAAAGCGCTTGTCAACGGCTATTTTGACGTGAATTTTGACGTTAAAAAGCTTTATACTGCTCTTGAGGAGCTTAAAAAGAACTGCGTTTTTCCCACCGGCAGTCTTGAAGTCTCCGTTACGAAAATAAATTCAGCCGATTGGGAAAACGAGTGGCGCAAGTATTATTCGCCAATCGAATTGGGCGACATAGTCATTGTTCCCGCGTGGCTTAAGGCTCCCGAAAAAGGAATTCCGGTTTATATAGAGCCCGGTATGGCTTTCGGTACCGGCAATCATGAAACTACCTCCATGTGCGTTTTGCTTATGCAAAAAATAGATTTGCGCGGTAAAACCGTGCTGGATATGGGCTGCGGAAGCGGAATATTGGGCATAGCGGCGGCAAAACTCGGCGCGGAGAAAGTCGTTTTGTCGGACATAGATCCTCAGGCCGTGCAGGCAAGCCGTGAAAACGTAAATCTTAATAACGTCGGCAAAATTTGCGCAACCGTTTGCGGTGACCTCGATACGGGCGAAACCCGATATGACGCGGTTATTGCAAACATTACCGCAGATGTTCTCGTAAGATTAAAAGAGCAGCTTGAATACAGCTTGAAAGACGGCGGTAAAGCCGTAATAAGCGGCATTATAAACGCGCGCGCGGAAGAGGTTAAGTCTGCTTATTCGGACGCTTTCGACACGGTTGAAATTCTTTGTCGCGGAGAGTGGACCGCAATGCTTTTGACCAAAAAGACAAAACAGGCATAAAGAAATGAGAAAACTTTTTATAGATAAAATAGATAACCATAAAATAATTATTTCGGGCGAGGAGCATAAGCATATTGCGTATTCTCTCCGAATGAAAAAGGGCGATGAAATTACCGTTTGTTCGCAGGGTATCGATTATACCGCTGTAATTGTCAGCATAAGCAAAACGGAAACGGTTGCCGAAGTGGTGGGCAAAGCGAGGAGCGTTTCGGAGCCTGACTCCGACGTAACCTTGTTTTTCGGCGCGCTTAAGGGCGATAAAAACGATTATATAGTCCAGAAGTGTACCGAACTCGGAGTCAGAAATTTTGTGCCTTTCGTTTCCGAATTTTCCTCTGTTTCACGCGATAATATCAGAACCGATCGACTTAACCGTATAGCGTTGGAAGCGTCAAAACAGTGCGGAAGGGGTTTTGTTCCGCCTGTACAGAATGTGGTCTCGTTTAATGATTTGTTTGATTTGCTCGCATCTTTCGATACCGTGGTTTTTCCCTATGAGCAGGAAGAAAACGCCACCTTTGACGAAATAAGCAAGAAATCTTCTTTAGGCAAAATTGCCGTAGTGATTGGCTCGGAGGGAGGCTTTTCAAAAAGTGAAGCTGAAAAATTGCGTGAAGCGGCGGGTTTAAGCATCACTCTCGGGGAGCGTATTTTAAGGGCGGACACCGCTTGCGTTGCCGTTGTTTCGGTGCTTATGTATTCGCTTGGGGAGTGGAGGCGCAAAAAATGAAATTCGTTGTATTTTCGCTTGGATGCAAAGTAAATCAGTACGAAGGACGTTCTGTCATTAAGGAACTTGAAAACCGCGGATTCGAGGCTACGGACGCGCTTGAAAAAGCGGATTGTTATATTCTGAACACTTGTTCGGTCACGGCGGAGGCGGATAAAAAGTCGCGTCAAGCGGTTGCAAGAGTACTAAAGCTTAATCCCGATGCTAAAGTAGTTATTTGCGGCTGCAGCAGTCAAAACAATCCCAAACCTTATGAAAATAAGCCAAATGTGCGATTAATCAGCGGAACAAGCGGTAAAATGTCGATAATCGATAGTATTATGTCAGACATAGTACAGGGAAATATCGTAAAAAATCCGCCTTCAGAGTATGAAGACGACCTTTACGGAGAACTTACGAAGACTCGCGGATTTATAAAAGTGCAGGACGGCTGCAATAATTTCTGCTCATATTGCATTGTGCCGTATCTGCGCGGAAGAAGCAGATCGCGAAAGCTTGAAAGCATAGTTAAAGAAGCAAAATCCATGGCGGAAAAAACGCTTGAGATTGTCGTTACGGGAATTAACGTATCGGCTTACGGAAAAGATATTTCGCTTTCTTTATGCGACCTTGTGGAAGCGCTAAACGATATTCCGGTGAGAAAAAGGTTCGGGTCTTTGGAGTGCAACGTCATTGACGAACGGCTTCTTTCCCTTATGGTTAAGGGCGGGTGGTGCGATTCCTTCCATCTTTCGATGCAAAGCGGCAGTGACAGAATTCTGAAAAAAATGAACCGTAAATACACGTCTTCGATTTTTATTGAAAAGTGCGATTTGATAAGGAAGTATTTTCCCGACGCAGGCATTACCACGGACGTCATAGTGGGCTTTCCTACCGAAACGGAAGAAGATTTTGCCGATACCGTATCTACATCTCAAAGGGCGGGCTTTTCGCAGATGCACGTGTTCCCGTACAGCGTTCGGCCCGGTACAGTTGCAGCCTCTTTGCCGCAAGTGGATAAAGCCGTTGCGCTTTCCCGTGCCAAAATTTTACGCGACGTTGCGGATGATTTGCATGCGCGTTTTTTGACTTCTCAATTGGGAAAAATCAAAGAGGTTTATGTCGAAGAAGAAACGGAAGAGTATTCCTGCGGTTTTTCTTCCGATTACATAAAAGTCTATTCTCATGAAAAACCGGGAGAAATAGTAAAACTTAAAATGACGGAAATTTTCCGTGACGGAATAAAAGGAGAAAAAATATGAACGATTGTATTTTCTGTAAGATTAACAAAGGCGAAATTCCCTCGAAAAAATTTTACGAGGACGATAAAATGTTTATAATCGCCGATATCGACCCCAAAGCCAAACTGCATTACCTCATGATTCCGAAAAAACATTATAAGCTTTTAAGCGAAATGACAGAAAGCGACGCCGCGGATTTGGCGGCGTGCTTGAAAAAGCTTTCCGAAATTGCACCGTCGCTCGGGTTGGAAAGCGGTTACCGTCTTGTAATCAATCAAGGCGACGACGCGGGGCAGACCGTATTCCATCTGCACGTCCACGTTTTGGGCGGACAGCCGATGGATTTTCCCGACCTTAAAAAATAAATTTTCGTTAAAACAATAGGTTTTTTATTTTGTTTTTTTTACGGTGCGTTAATGCGCGTCGCAGAGTTTTTGCGCTGAAACAGAAATTTTTTTACTTTTATTTCTGTTTCAAACATTAATTTAATTTTTCGCAATTGTAAAAAATACTTTAAAGTAAAGTGAAAACGTTTGACAAATTTTGTTTGCTTTTATATAATGTTAAGGCTAATTAAGGTTCGGTCAAGAACAAAGGTGGTGTGAACATGTCTGCAATCAAAGTCGGCGAAAACGAGTCTTTGGACAGCGCTCTCAAGCGTTTTAAGAGAAAATGCCAGAAAGACAACATAATGGGCGATTTAAGACGTAAAGAGCATTACGAGAAACCCTCTGTCCGCAGAAAGAAAAAAGCCGAAGCCGCCAGAAAGCGTATTAAAAACTGACCTTGTTTTTATAAGGCGAATGTGTCCTTTCCCGATTACGGGAAGGGACTTTTTTTTGCGTTTTTCTGTTTACGCTTTTGTAAATTTAAAACAAAACATGAATTTATGGCTTTTGTTTATTTGTTTATGTGTATCATCGGTTTTTGATTAACAGAAAAATTTACTTATTTTTTGCCGTTTCACACCAAAATTTATATTTGCTTATCGTTTACAACTCTTTATAAGTAAAAAAGGCGGAACGCCGTTAAGCGTACCGCCCGATGTCTTTTGTTTTTCTTTTGTACGACCTAATATTACATTATTCGCGCAGGCTTGTCAAGGGTTTTTTGCAGATTTTTTTCAATAAGAAAAAATTTTTATGTATTAAAACACAACAACTCAGGACAACTTGTTTTTTTTCGGTCGGTATTAAATAAAAAATTCGAATAGTCAGGAAAAACTACCGATATATTCCGAAACTTTTGAGTTTTTATGTCGAATTTTGAAAACACGGGTACAAAACAAAAAATAATGTGCTATGATTTATAACGTTAAAACTTTCTGGAGGACGGGAAATTGAGAAGCGAAAAATCGTTAAGCGAATTGAAGAAAAGAGCTCTTTTGGCAAAGCAAAGATTGAAGATGGGTTACTGGCAACGGCTTGAACGGGAACGCCGCGAAATGGAAGAAAGTTCGGATATGTGCACACGAAATATTTCCGAATTGCAGCGTGAGAAAATTCGCCGCGACGCCATGTGTGCCACCGACGAACAGCGTTACAGACAGGAGGAACAGCTTTACGAAAAAGTGTGCAGAATTCTCGATGAGGATTCGGATACTCTCAGTCCCATAGGCCAGCTTATCGACAAGGAAAAATATCAGAAACTCGACGAGTGCGGAAAACAGAAATATATTCTCGAGCTGTCAAAGAAATTCAGGGAATTAAGCCATAGATATTATCTGGAGCACGTCGGAAAAAGCGTTTGATTAACGCGAATGAGGTCAAAAGTTTCACATAAGGCAAAAGCCTTGACTAAGCCAACCTAATTTGATAAAATTAAAAAACGGATTTATGCGGATTTTTTTTCTCAATCCGCATAATTGTTTTATTCGGGGAAAAATTTCTTTTCGAGGACGATTATCTTATGAGCCTGGACTTAAGCAAACTTAACGAAGAACAGATTAAACCCGTATTGGATACTGAAGGCGCAGTGCTTGTAACTGCAGGCGCGGGAAGCGGTAAAACGAGACTTCTTACGCACCGCATAGCTCATTTGATAGAGGATTTGGAAGTTAAACCCTATAATATACTGGCGATTACTTTTACCAACAAGGCGGCTAACGAAATGCGTCAAAGACTTGCCTCCATGCTGGGCGATAAGGCGGAAGACATCTGGGTTTTTACCTTTCATGCACTCTGCATAAGGATTTTGCGCAAGTTTATAAAAAATCTCGGCGGATATTCGGCTAATTTTTCTATCTACGGAGAGCAGGAAAAAGAACACTGCATAAAACGCATTTTAAAAGAAATGTCTGTTGAGGACGACATTGCAAAGCTTACCGTTGCGTCTATTTCCGACGCAAAAACTTACGGACTTTCCCCCGACGAGTACCGAAAAGCCAATTCCTGGCGCGAATATATAGACGTAATAGCAAAAGTTTATTACGAATACGAAAAAGAACTTAAGAAATGCAACTCGCTGGATTTTGACGACCTTTTGAACAAAGCATTATATTTGCTTAAGCATGACGATGAAGCGCGGGATTATTTCCAGGAAAAGTTCCGTTACATACACGTGGACGAGTTCCAGGACACCAACACGGTACAGTACAATCTGATTAAAATCCTGGGCGCGAAACACGGAAACATATTCGTCGTAGGAGACGAGGACCAAAGCATTTACGGGTGGCGCGGCGCAAATTTTGCCAACATTTTCGATTTCACTACCGACTATAATTGCAAGGTTTATAAACTGGAACAAAATTACCGTTCCACAAAAAAAATCCTCGCGCTTGCCAACAAAATAATAAAGAACAACACGACCCGAATGGATAAGGAATTGTGGACGGAAAACGCCGACGGAGCGGACGTTCAGTTTTATGCGGCGCGCACCGACGGAGAGGAAGCGGACTTTGTCGTAAAAAACATTATTACCTTAAAAAAGAGTACGGGCTGCAGATATTCCGATTTTGCAGTGCTGATGCGCATTAACTCTTTATCCCGCACGTTTGAGGAAAAGCTGATTCAGTACGGAATCCCGCACAAAGTTTACGGCGGCTTCAAATTTTACGACCGAAAAGAAGTAAAGGACCTTATTTCTTATCTGAAAATTCTCGGTAATCGCAACGATAACGAAGCGATAATGCGCGTAATAAACTTTCCTAAACGCGGCATAGGCGACGGAACCGTAAACCAGCTTGTAAATTATTCGCTTGTAAGCGGACAATCGCTTTACGACGTAATTTACGGCATAGAAAAAAACGAAGATTTACCCACGGGCGTAATAAAAAAAGTAATGCCCTTTGCCAACGTTTTACAGTGCATGCAAAACGCTTACGACTCGGGCTGTTCGCTGTTCGACCTTGTTTGCTACATTATAAAACTTGTCGGGCTTAAAGAGTACTACGCCGAAGACACCGAGGAAAACGAAGCCCGTAAGAATAATATACGGGAGCTTGCGCACGGCATAGAACAGTACGAGGAAGCGAATCCCGGAGCGGGGCTTGCCGACTACCTTCAGCAGATTTCGCTTTACAGCGATCTCGACGAAATGGATGAAGCGGGCGACTGCGTAAATCTTGCCACCGTACATTCGGCAAAAGGGCTTGAATTCAACGTGGTTTTCGTAGTTGGGCTTGAAGAGGGGATTTTCCCCGTGTCGCGTAAAAACGATTCTTCTTCGGAAACGGAAGAGGAGCGCAGGCTTATGTACGTTGCCGTGACCAGGGCGAAACAACGCCTTTTTCTGTCCATGGCACGCTCGAGATTCCGCTTCGGGGAAAGACAGGATTGCCTGCCTTCCGAGTTTCTGAAAGAGGCAGGTTTTGCGGATTCGGTTCGTGAAAACAACGGTTATCGTTACGGCGGCGGATACGGAAATTACGGGTATTACAGAGGAGAACGCGCTTATTATTCTTACGGCGACGGCTATACGAAAGAGGAAGTTCCGTTGCCCTCGGCAACTCAAACGGTCAAATCTTCTTCGCAAAGTCAGTCCCGTCCCAAAGTCGACCCCGCGCTTTATAAGCCCGGCACCAAAGTCCGCCATAAAAAATTCGGCGAGGGTACCGTGGTGAAGCTGGATACAAGCGGAGAAGCGTATGCGGAAGTGGATTTTCCCGGGCTTGGCAAACTTATGTTGCTTTTGGCGTATGCTCCGCTTGAAATAGTGGAATAAAAAGATTATATTAAGGTTTTCCTTTTCGGGAAGGTAACTATTGTTAAAAAGAGGTCGTAAAACCAATGGATAAATTGCAAAGAATAAAGGAGCTTATCGCACAGCTCAACAAGTACGCTTATCAGTATTACGTACTTGACGAACCCACTGTTTCAGATAAACAGTACGACGAACTTTATAATGAATTGCTTGCTCTCGAGAAGGAAAATGGTACCGTGTTTCCCGATTCGCCCACTCGCAGAATCGGCGGAGAACCCATAAAGGAATTCAAGCCCCATACTCATCTTAAAAAGCTTTACAGCCTTGATAAGTGCAACAGTTTTGATGAACTCAGGGAATGGGACGCCAAAATAAAGAAAATTGCGCCCGACGCCGTTTATACTCTTGAATACAAGCTGGACGGGCTTACGCTTTCGCTGACCTACGAAAACGGCTATTTTAAAGGGGCGGCTACACGCGGAAACGGTGAAACGGGAGAGGACGTCACCGCGCAGGTGTCCACTATAAAATCCATACCGTTGTCCGTGCCTTATAAGGCTACGTTTGAGGCTCAGGGCGAAGGTATAATGCGTTTGTCGGCGCTTAAAAAATATAACGAAACCGCTTCGGAACCGCTTAAAAACGCGCGTAACGGCGTTGCAGGCGCGATAAGAAACCTTGACCCGAAAGTTACCGCTTCGCGTAATCTGGACATAATTTTTTACAACGTCAATTATATCGAAGGCAAGGACATAAGCAGTCAGCGCGAATCCATTGCATTTCTCAAAGATAACGGTTTCAAAACGGAAATGCTTTTTGTCTCTCAAGACATTGAAGAGATTATCGGTAGAATAAATTCCGTGGATCGCAAAGCTCTTGATTTTCTGATAGACGGAATGGTTATCAAGGTGGACGATATCCGTTTAAGGGAAAAGCTGGGGTATACGGATAAATTTCCGCGCTGGGCAATGGCGTATAAATTCGAAGCGGAGGAAACAACCACCGTTTTGAAAGACGTGGTCTGGAACGTGGGCCGCACGGGAAAACTTACGCCGCTTGCTTCGCTTGAACCCGTGGAGCTGTGCGGCGCCACCGTCAGCCGCGCCACGCTTAACAATTACGGCGACATCGTGCGCAAAAAGGTTAAAAAGGGAAGCAGGGTATTCGTAAGACGGTCCAACGACGTCATTCCCGAAATTCTGGGAGTGGCGGAAGACAACGGCGGGACTGAAATACAAAAGCCCGAAGTTTGTCCTGCCTGCGGCGCGAAGCTTGTGGAGGAAGGGGCGCTTCTTTTCTGTCCCAACGAAAGCGGCTGCCCGCCGCAAATCACGGGCAGAATCGAGCATTTTGTGTCCAAAGACTGTATGGACATTCGCGGCATAAGTGAAAAATCGGTCGCTCAGCTTTACGAAAAACTGGACGTCCGTTCCGTAACGGATTTATATTATCTTAAGGCGGACGACGTTGCGCGGCTTGACGGATATAAGGACAAAAAAATCGAAAATTTCATCTCTTCCGTGGAAAAAAGTAAATCCGTTCCTCTTGACCGATTCATAAACGCTTTGGGGATAGAAAACGTTGGGAAAAAAACCGCGCGCGACCTTGCTTTGCGCTTTAAAAGCATGAATGCCTTAATGGACGCCGAACGCGAAACTTTGCTGGAAATAGAAGATATCGGGGAAGTTGTTGCCGATTCCATAACGTCTTATTTTGGAAAACACCGTGCATTGATAGAAAAGTTCCGTGAAATAGGAATAGACCCAAAAATTGAGGAACAATCCGACGGCGGAGTCTTTTCGGGCAAAAAATTCGTACTTACGGGTACTCTTCCGACATATACCCGCGGCGAGGCGACTAAGCTTATAGAGAATGCCGGCGGCGAAGTTGCGTCCTCCGTGTCAAAGGATACGGATTACGTGCTTGCCGGCGACAATGCGGGCTCTAAGCTGGAAAAAGCAAGACAAAAAGGTATAAAAATAATATCCGAGAAAGAATTTATTTCCTTATTAAACAGTTGAAATTTCCGTTTTTTGTTGCTATAATATAATTATGAAACTGGGCAAGCTGACAACGGATGAACTCAATAAAAACGTAATTTCGCTTTTGCATAAAAACAGATCGGAGGTTTTGTTGTCTTCCGCTATCGGCGAGGATTGCGCCGCGCTTGACCTTAAAGACGTCATTGTGGTTTCGTCAGACCCTATTACCGCAGTCGTGGAAAAGGAAAAGCTGGGCGCCTTGTGCGTAAGCGTTTGCTGCAACGACGTGGCGGCAAACGGGGGTGAACCCGTTGCCATGACGATTACGCTTATAATGCCTCCGTCGTCTTCTGCCGAGGATGTCAGCATAATAATGAGAGGCGCAGTTAAACGCGCGGATGAGCTTAATGTGGACATCGTGGGCGGTCATACGGAATTTTCCGACTGCGTGGTGCGCCCCGTTGCGTGCGGTACGGCGTTCGGAAAAACGGGAAAATTAATCAGTAAAGCAGGGCTGAAGCAAAACGATTTACTGTACGTTACCAAAAAACTTGCACTCGAAGGGACCTGTATTCTGGCGGATATTCTTAAACCCGAACTTGACAAAACCGAAAAGGACAAACTTGCTTTATTCAATTCTCAGCTTGACGTATTGCCCGAATCGATGCTGTTAAGAAGCAGTTCCGAAGTTTCCATGATGCACGACGTTACCGAGGGCGGTATATTGGGCGCGGTTGCGGAAGTGTGTTTTTTAAGACAAACAGGCGCAGAGATTTACGAGGATAAAATGCCCTTTGACCCGCTTACGCTGAAGTTATGCGCGCGTGCGGGCGTCGACCCGTTAAGACTTATTTCCAGCGGCAGTATGCTTGTGGCGATATCTGACCCCGAAAAAGCGGAAAAAGCAATGAAAACGGCAAATATAGAATTCACTTGTATCGGTAAAGTTACGGGAAAAGACGTTGTGCTTGTGCGTAAAGACGGCACGCGTGAAAAAATAGACGTACTTGCGGACGAAATGTATAAATTTTCAGGAGAGAGCAAATGAACAGCATGACGGGTTACGGTAAGTTTATCGTAGCCGAATCCGACAGACAAATCACCGTGGAAATAAAGTCGGTCAACAACAGGTACCTTGATATAAACTGCCGTATTCCGAAGGCGTTGTCGGCAGTGGAGGACACGATAAAGCGCACTATAAAGAAGTATCTCAGGCGCGGCTCGGTGGATGTATTTTTCAACTACGAAAACAATTCGCCTCAAGGCAAACGCATTATTGTGGACGGGATTCTTGCCGACGCTTATATCGAAGCCTCAAAAAAACTTTCGGCTGAATACGGTATCGAAAACGACTTCAGCGTAACCGACCTTATGCGCACTCAGGAAGTCATAAAAATCGACAGCGAGGCGGAAGACGAACAGCTTCTTAAAACTTTGGCGGAAAAATGCACCGAAGGCGCGGTAAAGGAACTTAACCGTATGCGCGCCACGGAAGGAAAGACTATTGCCGACGACCTTGCGAAAATTGTAGCAAATATAGGAGAGGCGCTTTCTAAAGCGGAAAAACGCGCCCCCAAAGTGGTGGAAGAATATTCCCAGAAGCTGCGCGCAAAAATAACGGAACTTCTTTCGGGCGTCGAAATAGACGAGGCAAGGCTGCTTAACGAAACGGCGTTTTTTGCTGACAAAGCGGACATAAACGAAGAAATTTCAAGGCTTCACTCGCACATTGCGCAGTTTACTTCCGCACTTTCATCGGATCAGCCGCAGGGCAGAAATCTGGATTTCATTTCGCAGGAAATGGGCAGGGAAATCAATACCATGGGCAGTAAGTCCAACGATACCGAGCTTACTAATCTTGTAGTTTACATGAAGAACGAGCTTGAAAAAATTAAGGAACAGATAAGAAACGTAGAGTAACATCGGAGGTGTTCGGAATGAATAAAAAAGGCTTGCTTATAGTAATATCCGGTCCCAGCGGCGCAGGCAAAGGCACCGTTTACAACGAGGTTCTTATAAGAAGACCCGAAATACAGCGCTCCGTTTCGGTGACTACGCGCGCACCGCGTAAGGGCGAAGTAGACGGCATACATTATTACTTCAGAACGGTAGAGGAGTATCAGCGTATGATTGCCGACGGAGAGTTTTTGGAAACCGCTTCCGTTTACAGCAATTATTACGGCACGCCTAAGGCCCCCGTTTACGAAAAACTCGCGCTGGGTCAGGACGTTATGTTCGAAATCGATACCTTGGGAGCAAAGCAGATTAAAAGCATTTATCCCGAAAGCGTGACGATTTTTATCATTCCGCCTTCGTTTGAAATTTTGGAAAAGCGTTTAAGGGCACGCGGAACCGATTCGGAGGACAGTATCCGCCGCCGTCTTTCCTGCGCAAGAAGCGAACTTGAAAAATATAAACAGTTCGACTATATTGTTTTCAACGACGATCTGGAGTCTTCCATTCAGAAGGTGCTTTCCATAATAGACGCGGAAAAAAGCAGAATTTTCCGTAACGAGAAAGCAATTAAGGAATATCTCGGCAGCTGACTAAAGCTTGTTTTTCGTTTAATTTAGAATTCATTTTTAAGGAGAAAATACAAATTATGATGATCGATCCCCCTATCGACAAACTGATTGAAAAAATCGGGTGCAAGTATGCGCTTGTCTGCGTAACGGCAAAACGCGCAAGATATCTTCTCGACAAAAAGGCGGATATGCTTGAGTCTACAAAGATAAATCCCGTCACCTATGCCGCAAAGGAACTTTACGACGGCAGAGTGGAAGCGAGAAACGAGGAGTAAACGGATTGAACCTTAAGGGCAAAAATATCGTTGTGGGCGTTACGGCGGGTATTGCCGCTTATAAGGTGTGCTACGTCGTAAGCGCACTGAAAAAAGCTGGCGCCGAAGTATTTGTCGTGATGACCGAGAATGCTACCCAATTCGTCCGCCCTCTTACTTTCGAAACGCTTTCGGGTAACAGGGTAATAGTCGATACTTTCGACAGAGATTTCGAGTGGGAAGTGGAACACGTTTCGCTGGCAAAAAAAGCGGATCTGTTTTTGGTTGCGCCCTGCACGGCCGATTTTGCGGGTAAACTTGCAAACGGCATTGCCGACGATTTTTTGTCAACTACGGCCATGGCGATGAAGTGCCCTGTTGTGCTTGCCCCCGCCATGAACACCAATATGATTACTTCCGCGGCTTATATGGAAAACGAGCGCGTTTTAAAAGAGCGCGGAGTTCTGACGGTTGAAAGCGCAAGCGGCTACCTTGCATGCGGTGACGTGGGTAAGGGCCGTATGGCGGAGCCGGACGAGATTGTGGATTTTGTTAAGAAAATTCTGATTCCCAATCCCGATTACGCAAATAAAACCGTGCTTGTCACTGCCGGCGGCACAAGCGAACCTATCGACCCCGTCAGGTTTATAACCAACCGTTCCAGCGGAAAAATGGGTATTGCCATTGCCCAGAAAGCGCTTGCCCGAGGCGCAAAAGTCATACTTATTACGGGCAATATTTCCGTGCCCGTGCCTGAAGGCGCGGAAAGAATAAACGTTTCCACTACAGCCGAAATGTACGATGCGGTAATGGCGAATATGAAATACGCGGATGTAATAATAAAGGCCGCGGCGCCGTCGGATTATTCGGTGAAAAATTATTCCGATAACAAAATAAAAGGCGAAAGCATTACGCTTACTCTTAAAAAGAATCCCGATATTGCCGCCGCCGCAGGCAAAATAAAAGGCGACAGAAAACTTGTGATTTTCAGTGCCGAAACCAACGATTGCGAGAAATACGCACGGGAAAAACTGCTTGCCAAAAATGCCGACCTTGCCGTTCTTAACGACGTAACGCAAGCGGGCGCAGGGTTCAATTCCGATACAAATATCGTTACGTTTATCACAAAAGATACCGTAGAGCATATTCCCAAAACGGAAAAAACCGTCATTGCGGATATGTTGCTTGACAGGATATTAAAATTATAAAATATGGTAGCGGAAGTAATAGTCGACATAAGCAATTCGGAAGTCGACAGGATTTTCGATTACACTCTTGACGGCTCGCCCGACGACGTTCGGGCGGGTTTTCGCGTACTCGTACCTTTCGGAAGGCAGACGGTTGAAGGGTATGTCATCGGAATAAAGGAAAAAAGCGAGTTCTCTTCGCTTAAGCCCATAATCAAAAAATTGGACGCATATCCCGTCATAACCGAAGAAATGCTTGCCCTTATGAATTTTATGACGAAGGCATATCACTTAAGAAAAGTCGATGTGTTACGATTGTTTATTCCCTCTCAGATGCGCGGCGGCAAAGTAAAGGAACTTACAGTAAAATATGCGTCTATTGCGGAAGAGTACCGCGACAAGGACGAAATGCTTTTTATACGTCCGTCGGCGCAGGCTCAGCTTGATTTGTTTTACCACCTTTCGGAATGCGGTCGCGATTCGGTAACGGAACTTAATAAAAATTTTTCCGCCGCGGCGCTGAGAAATCTTGTTTCCCGCGGCATAGTGGTTCTGGTTGAAGAGGAAGAACTGCGTGTTCCTTACTCTCAGATAAACAAAGAAAAAGTCAAAGAGGTAACTCTTACTCCCGCGCAAAGCAAGGTCGTAAGCGAAGTTTGCTCAGAACAAAGCGGAACGTATCTTTTGCACGGAGTCACGGGCAGCGGTAAAACAGAGGTGTATATGCGTTGCATTTCTTTCGTTTTGGAAAGAGGAAAAACCGCCGTAATGCTGGTGCCCGAAATTTCTTTGACCCCGCAGGTATTGCGTTCTTTCCGCTCGCGCTTCGGCGACAACGTGGCGCTTTTGCACAGCGGACTGTCCGTCGGCGAGCGTTTTGACGAGTGGCGCAGGTTGCTTGACGGCAGGGCTAAGGTGGCAGTGGGCGCGCGTAGCGCGATTTTCGCTCCGCTTTCAAATTTAGGCCTTATCATTATCGACGAGGAGCATGACTCAAGTTACGTTTCGGAATCCAATCCCCGTTACATAACGCATGAAGTAGCGGCTTTCCGCGCTTCTTTCAACGGCTGTAAACTGCTGCTGGGCAGCGCTACTCCGGGTATAGAGTCGTATTACCACGCTTGCCAAGGCGATTATAAATTGCTGGAACTACCCGAAAGGGTTAACAAAAAGCAACTTCCCGAAATGGAAATTGTTAATATGTGCAAGGAAGTGTACGACGGCAATAACGGAGTATTTTCAAGGCGGCTGATAAGCGAGCTTACAGACTGTATGGCGCGCGGGGAGCAGGCGATAATATTCATAAACCGCCGCGGATACTCTTCCTATATGATGTGCCGTCATTGCGGATACGTTGCCAAATGCGAACAGTGCGACGTTTCCCTAGTGTATCATAAAGAGGAAAACGTACTTAAGTGTCATTACTGCGGCAACAGATACGCCGTACTCGACGAGTGCCCTCAGTGCCATTCGTCAAGCATAAAACGCGGATTTGTGGGGACTCAGGCGATTGTGGAACAGCTTTCGCAGCTTTTTCCCGATAAGAAAATATTGCGCATGGACAACGACACTACGCAAAACAAGAATTCTCATGCGGCGATTTTGGGAGAATTCGCTTCGGGCAAAGCGAGTATTTTGGTAGGAACGCAGATGATAGCCAAGGGACACGATTTTCCCAACGTCACGCTTGTAGGCATTGTGGACGCGGACATGAGTCTGCATTTTGCCGATTACCGCGCTTGCGAGCGCACATACCAGCTTATCACTCAGGTCGCGGGAAGGGCAGGCAGGGACACAAAACCCGGGAAAGTAGTGCTTCAGACGTACTCGCCGCATCATTACGTATACCGTTTCGCGGCAAACAACGATTACAAAGGATTTTACGAAAAGGAATGTAACCTGAGGGAAGTCACCAAATATCCGCCTTTTTCCAAAATAGTACGCGTGCTTGTCTCGGGCGAAAGCGAGGAACTGTGTTCGCGCACGCTTAAAGGTATATTCGACGACATAAGCGTTTTATCGCGTGACAACCGCGGCAGTTTTGCTTACTTTGCGGCAATGAAATCGCCCGTAAAGCGGATTCAGAACAAATACCGCGTTCAGATACTGATGCGGATTGTTTCCGGCTTTGACAAAATAATCGGAAACGTGTATAATATAGTGGACAAACATACGGTAAGCAAAGTAAGCGTTTTTGTGGAAATCAACCCAAATAACCTTAGCTGAAAGGAGTAATAATGGCAACACGCAATATCGTTAAACTCGGTAATCCCGTACTTCGCGAGCACAGCCGCGAGGTTACGGTTTTCGACGAAAAGTTAGGCGTTCTTATAGACGACATGATTGAAACCATGTTTCAGGCGAACGGAGTGGGACTTGCCGCGCCTCAGGTGGGAATACTGCGCCGCGTATGCGTGGTAAGCACCGACGGCGACAAGGTTTACGAACTGGTCAATCCTCGCATAGTGAAGTCGAGCGGCGAGCAAAAGGGAGTCGAGGGTTGCTTAAGCGTACCGGGAAGAAGGGGAACCGTCGTTCGTCCCAAAAAAATCACGGTGGAGGCTTTCGACCGTCACGGCGTCAGAAAAAAATATAACGTGGACGGATTTACCGCCGTGGCTTTCTGTCACGAGATGGACCACCTTGACGGCATTTTATATATAGATAAGGCGACAAACGAGGAAGATGACGAAGAATGAGAATTGTTTTTTTGGGGACTCCCGATTTTGCCGTCCCGTCTTTAAGCGCGCTTAGCGAAAAATATGAAGTTGCAGGCGTTGTCACGCAACCCGACCGTGAAAAAGACCGCAAGGGAAGACTGATAAAAGGCGCGGTCGCTTTGACTGCGGAAAGCAAAGGACTTCCCGTTTTTCAGTTTGAAAAAATAAAAACGGAAGGTGCGGATGCTTTACGCGCTTTGCATCCCGATATTATGGTTACGTGCGCTTACGGGCAGATTCTTTCCAAGGAAATTCTGGACATTCCAAGGCTGGGCGTCTTAAACGTGCACGGCTCGCTTTTGCCTCTTTATCGCGGCAGTGCACCCATTCAGCGCGCCCTTATGAACGGCGATAAAGAAACGGGAATCACTATCATGAAGACCGACATAGGAATGGACAGCGGCGATATTCTTTCGCAGGAAAAAACGTTAATAGACAGCGACGATTACGTCGAAGATTTATACGCAAAACTAAGCGTTATCGGTGCAAGATTGCTTTTGGATACCATTGACGGCTATGCAAGCGGCAAAATAAAACCCGTACCGCAAAACGCCGAGTGTGCAACTTACGCTCCCATGCTTAAAAAAGAGGAGGCATATATCGATTTTTCCGCCTCTTGCGAACAAGTAAGAAACGTCATAAGGGGCATGGGCTACGGCGTTTGCCTTCTCGGCGGCACTCCGTTAAAAATTTTCCGCGCTGATTTAAGGGAGAGTTGCGGAAGACCGGGCGAAATTCTGGTTGCGGCAAAAGACGAGTTCGTCGTGGCTTGCGGAACGGGCGCTCTGGCAATTACCGATGTTCAGGCGAGCGGCAAAAAACGAATGAAAACCGCGGATTTTCTGAACGGCATGAGAATTTCCGCAGGCGAATTTCTTGCGCGGGTAAAAGACTGAAATATGCGCACGGCTGAAAGAAATTTAATTGTTACCGAACTGCTTTTGAAAGTTTACGGCGGCGCATACTCTTCGATAGAGCTCAACAAAGCGCTGAACGCTCTTCGCGACGAGCGGGATAAAGCGTATGTTTCCCGCTTGTTTTACGGCGTGCTTTCGAAAAACGTTCAGCTCGATTATATTTTAAGCGTACTTGCGCCCAAAAAACCGAAACCGAAAGTCGCTCTTGTCATTAAGACCGGCATCTATATGCTGCGTTATATGGACGAGCCCGATTACGCCGTGATCGACACTCAGACCGAACTTGTTAAAAAGCTGGGTAAAAAGGAGCTTGCGGGATTTGTAAACGCCGTCCTGAGAAAATCTAAGGACGTGAAAATCCCCATAACGACCAAGGACAAAGCGTTTGAAACTTCCGTCAATTTTTCCTGTCCGTTGTGGATTGCCGCAAAACTCATCGCGCAGTACGGACTTGATTTTACCCGCGCGTTTTTAGGCGCCATTCTTACGGACAAAACTCACGTAAGGATAAACACGGATAAAATAAGCGAAGAGGATTTTAAAGCAAAACTTTCTTATTTTAACGAAACTCCTTGCGGATTATTCGCTGACTATGCGGAGCTTAAGAAAATCGATTCGTCGCTTTATACCCTTCAGTCTCTGGCAAGCGGACTTGCGGTAAAATATTATGCGGCGGGACTTGAAACGGGGGCAAAGGTTCTTGACCTTTGCGCGGCTCCCGGCGGCAAGTCGGTGTATATGGCGCAGTTAATGAAAGCCGAAGTCACCGCATGCGATCTTTATCCGCACCGTGTGGAACTTATACGTTCTTATGCGCGGAGAATGGGAGTCAATCTTACCGCCATGCAAAACGACGCAACTAAATACCGTCCCGAATTCTTTGAAAAATTCGATTGCGTAATATGCGACGTTCCTTGCAGCGGACTGGGCGTTATGTTTTCCAAGCCCGACGTCACTTTTAACCGAAGCGAAAAGGATATTTCCGCGCTTAACGACATTCAGTACGCCATACTCAGTCAAGCGGCAAAGTACGTCAAAAAAGGCGGATTCTTAAACTATTCCACCTGTACGGTATTGAGGGAAGAAAACGAGGATATTGTAAAGCGTTTTCTGTCCGGGCAATCAGGGTTTTCGCTTGTTTGCGCTGAAGCTGACGGGGTCAAAGCGGATGAGGACGGCTTTGTAAGGCTTTTTCCGCACACTCACGGTTGCGACGGGTTTTTCGTTGCAAAACTCAGGAGGGACTTTTAATGAACAACCTTGCCGATTTTTCCAGGCTGAAGCTTGAAAAAATCTTAAAAGAGGAGTTTTCCCAGCCTTCATATCGGGCAGGTCAGCTTTATAAAAGCGTCACCCGATTCAATTCATACGACGAAATGAGCGATTTGCCGCTCTCGCTCAGGGATAAACTAAAGGAAAAATATTCCGACCGCGCGCTTAAAGTGGAAAAAACTCTTGTTTCCGCGGACGGAACGGTAAAATATCTTTACAGACTTAACGACGGCAACGTTATCGAAGGCGCTTTCATGACGCAAAGTTACGGCAACACTCTTTGCGTATCGACGCAGGTGGGATGCAGAATGGGCTGCGCTTTTTGCGCGTCGGGAATAGGCGGACTTGTGCGTAACCTTACGGCAGGTGAAATTCTTTCGCAGGTGCTTTGCGTAAACAGACTGCAGGGCGGCACTTTGGATAAGCGCGCCGTAACCAACATAGTACTTATGGGCAGCGGCGAGCCTTTGGATAATTACGACGAAGTGACTGAATTTTTGCGGCTTGTCACATCTGACGAGGGGCTTAACGTCAGCGAAAGGAATATTTCCATTTCTACCTGCGGGCTGGTGGAAAACGTCAGAAGACTTGCCGACGACGGTTTTACGGTTACGCTTACGTTTTCGCTGCACGCAAGTTCCGACGAATACCGCCGAAGCATTATGCCGATTGCAAACAAATACACGATAAAGGAAATTGTGGACGCGGCAAAATATTATTTCGATAAAACAGGCAGAAGAGTAATTTTCGAATATACGATGATAAAAGGCGTCAACGTAAATCATTTCGACGCCAAAAGACTGTCGGAAATATTGAAAGGTTTTCCCTGCCACGTGAACCTTATTCCGCTTAATCCCGTTAAGGAAAAAAATCTTAAAGGCATAAGCGGGGCGGAGGCTGAAAGATTTATGAAGAAACTGCACGAGTTCGGCGTAAGCGCAAGTATCCGCAAGTCGAAAGGCTCGGACGTGGGCGGAGCTTGTGGCCAGCTGAGGCGCAGTTATATAGGTCAGGATAAGTAAGCAATGGACGAAACGATATACAGAATCATAAGACACAAGTCCAACGAATTCGAGGTTGAATCGCTTGGTAAAGTGCTGAGTGCGCGCGCCCGCGGAAAATTGAAACGCGACGGAGAGCTGATTGTGGGCGACTTCGTGCGATTGGAGGAAACGGGCGGAGAATACGTCATCACTCAGGTTCTTAAGAGGCGAAATTCGCTGTTCCGTCCAAATGTCGCCAACGTAGACCTTGTGGTCATTGTCGTGGCTCCCATGCCGCAAATAGACTGGTTTTTGGTGGACAAGCTTATCGTTAACTGTAAAAAAGCGGGCGTTGACTGCGCGATTTGTCTTAATAAAACCGATATTTCGCCGTCGGAGTATGACGAACTGTGTTCTCAGTACGGCGCGGACGTAACGAATATAGTTTCTGTAAGCGCCAAAAACGGCGACGTTTCACAGCTTTTGTCCGTTATCAAGGGAAAGCTTGTGTGTTTTGCCGGTC
This sequence comes from uncultured Eubacteriales bacterium, assembly GCA_900543755.1. GTDB lineage: Bacteria > Bacillota > Clostridia > Christensenellales > Pumilibacteraceae > UBA10677. The sequence continues at coordinate 2,251 of UQSP01000031.1, read as the reverse complement.
AGTCCGCCGTGGGTAAATCCACGATTTCCAACAATATTTTAGGCGGAAATTACAGGGAGGTGGGGGACCTCAGCGATAAAATTTCGCGCGGTAAAAACACGACTACTTCCGCCGCCATCCTTTCATCCGACGACGGATTCATGTTTATCGATACCCCCGGTTTTTCCATGCTGGACCTGGTTGCCGAAGACGCCGAAAATCTTGCAGGATATTACGAAGAGTATGTTTCCCTTGCCGACGAATGTAAGTTTCATCCCTGTACGCATGTTTACGAGCCTGATTGCGCCGTCAAACGCGCAGTAATAAACGGGAAAATAAGCAGCAAACGTTACGAAAGATATGTTAAGATTTTCGAAGAATGTAAAACCGCAAACAAAACGCAAAGGAGAACGAGATGAATAATACCGAAATTAAAAAGATTATGATTGCGCCCTCGGTGCTTACCGCCGATTTTTGCGATATGGGTCGGGAAACGGAGCGTATTACGGCGGCAGGCGCGGATATGATTCACTGCGACGTTATGGACGGGGTGTTTGTCCCCAACATCAGTTTCGGCCCGAAAATGGTTGCCGACATACGTAAACATACTCAGCTTCCTTTGGACGTTCATCTTATGATTACCAGGCCCGAAAGATACCTTGAGACGTTTTATAAAGCGGGTGCGGATTACATTACGGTTCATTACGAGGCAACGGACGCGCTTAGGTATTGCTTGGAAACTATCAGAAGTTTCGGAATAAAAAGCGGGCTGGTGATAAGTCCCGATACTCCCGCCGAGCGAGTCTTCGATTACCTCCCTTATGCCGATATGGTGCTGGTCATGAGCGTTTATCCCGGTTTCGGCGGGCAAAAGTTTATTCCGTCCGCTTTAGAGAAATTGCGCGTTATTTCTAATGAAATCAAATCGTCCTCTTTGAATGTACGGCTTGAAATCGACGGAGGTGTCGGATTAAACAACGTTGCTTCCGTCAAAGAAGCAGGCGCGGATACGATTGTCGCGGGCTCGGCCGTATTCAACGCCGCCGACGCAAAAGCGGCAATAGACGCTTTGAGAAAAGCCTGAAAAGCGTAAAAACATGAAAAAAGCCATAATTTTTCTCAACGGCGACTGCCCCCGAAAAAACGAAATTAAAAACGAGGAATTAATCGACTCGCTTAAAATATGTGCCGACGGAGCGTACAGGTACGTTAAAGAAATATGCGTTCCCGACGTTGTATTGGGCGATTTTGACAGTATAGGCGCGGAAAGAATAGACAAAAGTTGCAAAATTATCCGTTTCTGTCCCGAAAAAGATTATACCGACGGACACCTTGCCGTGCAATTTGCGCTTGACGAAGGAGCGGACAATATTCTTATTTTCGGCGCGCTGGGCGGCAGACCTGACATGGGATACGCAAATCTTTCGCTTCTTTATCAAGCGAAAAAAGCGGGCGCCAAAGCCGAGATAAGGGGAGGCGGTTTCACCGTTACTCTTGAAAACGGAGCTTTTGAAAAGAAGGTAAAAAAAGGCGCGTGCGTGTCCATGGCACCATTTTTCGAAGTGGCGCATATAATATCAACAAAAGGGCTGAAGTATCCCATGAAAAACGTCACGCTAAACAGACTCCACGTAAGCCTCAGCATTTCCAACGTAGCAATGGCGGATTCTTTCTTTGTCGAAGCGGAAGGGGAATTACTGCTCTTTACGGAAAACATTTAGAGGAGAGAATATATGAAAATAATATGCGTCAAAGCCCCGCGGTTTTTAAGGGGGATACTTAAACTTTTGTTTGTAAAAAAGTAAAAACAAAACCGCTTTCCGATTGGAATACATAACTCGGGAAGCGGTTTTTTATAAATATCGGCGGACAAGCATATAATATATATGGTCCGATTATTTGTTTTTATGCTTGACTGATAATTAATCGAACCTTTGTTCGGTCCGTTTTCCGGATACACAAAAAAGAGCCGCAAGAACGCGACTCTTCCGCTATTGAAAGAATAATCAATTAAGCGTTTTTGTTAAGAGTTCTCTGGCAGCGGGTGCAAATGTAATCGTTGGGCTTAAGACCTTCGATTTCTCCGTTGACCTTGTGAAGATTAGCGCTGAAAGTACGCTTAGTCCTGCGGTTACTGTGGCTGACGTTATTGCCGCTTACTTTGCCTTTTCCGCACAGCGCGCAAACTTTGCTCATGGTGACACCTCCGTTAAAGGTAATTAGCTGTCTCTTATACACATCTCCGAGCCCACGAGACATGCGCAGATCTCGT
>UQSP01000030.1 GCA_900543755.1 uncultured Eubacteriales bacterium | reverse complement strand
CGAGATCTACCCCCTAGAGTTCGTCGGCAGCGTCAGATGTGTATAAGAGACAGGATAAGTAAAATCGACAAAACATATTTTTTGCGCGCATTAAGCACGCAAAATTTTTTTTAACGAGTTTTCATGCACGATTTCTGACGTGAAGAAGTTTTTGTGCTTAAGACGTAAATGCGACATAATGCAGTGAAATAATCCTATCGGGAATTGAGCGGAAAAATTTTACTGATAAGAGAACAAAAAAAACCGTCTGCAACAGTCAATGCAAACGGCTTCAGTCAAATAATTTAACAATATCACAACTCGGGTTTTTTTAAGCGCGGAAAAAGTTATCAAATAGTTTTTCACTTCCACTTTTTATCGAGAAAATCCAGACACTTCAGCCAATCGTAATAATCGAAAGAGTGTTTGCCCGTCTTGATGTGATAGGCAAGGTTTCCGTCATGATAAGCCTTATCCGTAACGGGCGTTTCATCCGCGACAAGGCCTTTTATTCCGTATATGCGCGAATAAACTTCCGACGCATAACAACAGGAAGCAAACTCGTTTTCGGGGCAAGCCCATGCGTCTTCCGTAGAGCTTGTGACGTACAAAAGCCGCGGCGCGACCAGCGACACAAGCATATGGAAGTCCACGGGAAGCTGTTCCTCCCTGCCCGAATATGACTTATAAATTTCCGTAAACCAGTGCGGAAAATTACGGTTTATGTCTTTAAGTTTTTCGCCCGTGTTGTTGCGGGCAATCGCCGCGCCCGTGCAGCCGGAATTACTTACGAACGCAAAAGAAAAACGCTCGTCGGTAGCGGCGGTATAAAGTGCAGTCTTTCCGCCGCGAGAGTGTCCCAGAATACCCATTCTGCTTACGTCGACCGACTTATCTTTTTCCAGAAAATCGGCGATGCGTTTTGCAAAAAAGTTCCATGCGGCAATGGCGCGCGCAGATACGGGAGTCTGCTTTTTAATAAGCACGGAGTTTATTCCCTTCTTTTCCCCTTCGGGCTCGTCGGGCGCCGCGGCGGACACAAAATAAGCGGCTACGGCATAGCCGCGATCGAGAATAACGCCCAGCGGTAAACTTGTCACGGACGGAGTTTTTTCGTAATTATCGACGTTTTTTAAATCGAATTTATCTTCGTAATTTTTAAGTACGGCATAAACCAGAACGGGCGGATTCTGAACATGCAGCGGCAAAAACAGAGAGAATTTTCCTTCATAATCGCCTTTATGCATAGATATCCGTTTGATTATGGCGCGATCGCTGTTTTCCACGGCGTCCACGCTGAAAGAAAAACCTTTTTCCGCACCGATAGGATATTTACCGAAAACGTATTCGGTAAACCACTCCTTAAGTTCACGGCGGCGCTTTTCCCAATCTAAGGCGGTCAACACCTTTTCCCCGTTGAAAAACGTAAATATATCGGGTAAATTATCAAACTTTTTCATCGTTTCCACCCTTTCAAATATAATAAAATCGTTTGTTACCAATTAAATATCAATTATATGAAGTTACACAGCAGCATTAAAAGCGGAATTGTTATTACGCTTAAAAGAGTGGTTAGAATAGTCGTTTTGACCGCAGTGGCTCTGTCGCCGTCAAACATCTCCGCAAACGTCAAAGTAAGCGACGCGGAAGGCATTGCTATGACTATGTAAGCGGTGACGATGATCGACTTGTCAAGTGCGGGAAAGACAAGCTTAAGAAGGTACATTATACCGAAACATATAAGCGGCGCGGCGACAAGCTTTATAAGACACACGACGTATACTTTCACGTCCGTAAACAGCACTTTGAACTTTATGTCCGCAAGACGTATTCCCAAAATAATCATGGAAAGCGGCAGAGTCATATCCGAAAGATAACCTATACCGCTCGACAACGGCGTAAGCACGTCGGACGGAATATAACTTTTGAAGAAAAACAGCGGCAAAGCCACTACAAGCGCGGCAGTAGGCGGATTAAGAAGCGCTTTACGCAAGCTTATGTGTTTTTTATCGCCCGTAATGGTATAAACGCCCAGCGTCCAGCTTGCGATATTGAACCCGAGTATGAATACCGCGGTATAAATAAGCATTTCGGGGCTTTGGGGAAACAAGGCTTTCATGACGGGAATACCCATGAAACCGACGTTTCCCATAAAAGAAGTGATTACGCAAATGCGCTTTTCGGCGGCTATATCGCGATTGGATGAAAGCGCGGAACTTTCACCGCCGGCAAAGTCTTCATCGTTTAATTTGTTTTCTTCGTCGTTTCTTAAGCTTTCTCCGCCGCCCGACAAAACAGTTTCATCGGGGGTAACTTTAATGCGCGGTTTATCGGGAAACAACGCAAACACCGCTTTTGCCATAAAATAAACCAGCACGTGAAATGCCAGCGACAAAACGAAAGATATACCCATTCCGCCCAAAAGCTGCGGCTGATAGTCCTTTTCCAGAAAGGAGTCTATCGTCATAAACGGCTGAGAAACATAAATAAGCACCGCCACAAGCGCGGCGACGGCTTTGTCCGGCAACATGTTTTTTCGCTTTAAAATAAATCCCGGCACCGCCAAAGCAATCATGATGCCGACGCTTATTACAGATGTTAAAAAATCAACTTGCATAACGTGAATATTATAAACCTACGTCTAATGTAAAAGCAACCGTTTTTTCCGGGTTTTACGGTATAAAATATCTATATTTTCAAGAATTTTAAGCGTTGATCGGTTTCAGCCGTTTTGCATTGCGATATTGATCGGTTAAACTTTTGATTCATACTGATTTTTTATCACAAAAAACTTTGCACGGCATGCGCCCGAATTTTACCCGAAAATTTAAGTGTTATTTTTAGTTAAAAATTTCAATTGAAAAGATTCCCCCGTTGCTAACCCGTCCTCAGGTAAACCGAAACCGAAGACGAAAAGGAGGAATCTTTTCTTAAGGAGTATGAATTTCCTCACCGCGTTTAGCGGCAGAAGAACGAGGAAAACTATTTGGTTATCGTCACTTTTTTAAGAGCTTTGGGATTATCGGGATTATTGCCCGAAGCGCAGGATATTTTGCACGCAAGCATTTGCGCGAAAAGCGCGAAAGCAAACATACACTCGAATTCGTCTCCTACGGGAGCAAAGGTATAAACATTGGCTTTATCCTTATACTCGTCGAATTTTGCGTTATCGGTGATAAGCGTGATATCGGCGCCCAAAGACAACATTTTTTCAATGCATTTTTTCTGGTCGGCGAAATGGTTTTCTCTCAATGCGGCGTCGGAACCCGAAAACGCAGGCGCATATATCAGAAGATAGGTTCCTTCCCCCACCATCGCCATGGGTCCGTGATAGAAATCGCTCATGGCATAGCCGCGCATTCTTATGTAACAGGTTTCCTGGAGTTTAAGCGCGCTTTCAAATGCTATGGAATAAGTTATGCCGCGCGCAAGAGAAAATCCGTCCTTCATGTCCTTAAGCTTAAGAGCGGCAACGTCGGTAAGCTCATCCGCCTGTTTTGCGTAAGCGGGAATACGTTTGTAAAGCGAGGAATATTTTTCGATAAGATCTCCGCGTTTACCGAGTGCGCAGGCAAGAATAAGGAAAGCGTAAAGCTGAGTCGTAAAAGTTTTGGTTGCGGCAACGCTGACTTCCTTGCCGGCATTTAAATAAAGGTGGAAATCGGCGCAAGCGGCAAGCGGGCTTTGAGTATCGTTTGTAACGGCAAGCGTAACCGCACCCTGAGCTTTTGCCTTTTCTATGACGGCAATTACGTCGGCAGCATAACCGCTTTGCGAACAACCTATCACGAGATTGCCGCCGAAATCGACGTTACCGTCGTACATGGTTACCACCGACGGCGCAACATAACCCGCAGTATACTTGGACAAAATTTCCACTATGTACTTAAAATAAATAAGCGCATGGTCGGAAGTGCCTCTTCCCGCAAGGCATATATTTTTTACGCCTTTTTTCTCCACGGCGGCAGTTAATCCGTTTATCGTATCGGCATTAACGGAAAGGAAATTTTCAAGCGCTTCTCCGGCTTCCGAAATTTCTTTCCACATAAGAGTCTTTTTATATTCCATAATTACCTCTTTGCAGGCTTTATTTCGTAAGCCTGTCTATTCTTTCGCGTACGTCGCGTTTAAAGCTGTCTATATATCCTTCTATAAACTCAAAAGGAGATACGTTTAAATCGGTTGTGATAAGCGGAGTCATGTCCACGCCGTAATTAAGCGCGTTTGACTGGTCCACGCCGTGGCTGGCAAAGTAAGTAGCATTCGCGGTACGACGGCACTGCGCAGCCAAATCGTAACGTTTTCCTCCGCAGATCTGTGAGTCGAAAACGCTGATGACCGCCGCGCTGATGTTGGGATGAGCGCTTACGTCGAAAACTGTTTTTTCCTCGTCGTTGATCCAGTCGAGGTCACGCCAGACTTCGCACCCGTAAAGCTTTTTTGGACGTTTTTCGGCAGGCAGACGGCGCAGAGCTTCAACTACTCTTAAGACAACGGCGCAATGAGTGTCGTGTTTGTCGGCGGGGTTATGGGTATAAATAACCTCGGGCGCGGCTTCCTCGATTATACGCATATAATCTTCGATAACCTTTTCGTTTTTGCCGTCCTTAACCTCTTTGGAAGTATAACCGAGCAAAAGCTGAGCGGCGTATTCGCCCACGTATGCGGCTTTCTTCTGCTCCACTATGCGGACCTGTTTCATCTGTTCGTCGGTGTAATCGGCGTAAAGGTCGTCGCGGGGGCTTCCGGCGCCGTCGGTTGTGACAACGCCCGTAAACCACCTGTCGTCTTTTCCGAAGCACTCGAGCACGCCGTGCATAGCCATAAGCTCGATATCGTCGTGGTGTGCGGAAATCGCAAGATGAGTGGTGCGCTTAAGGTCTTCTTTCCCGTCGGGGAAAAACACTTCCGAGTTTTTGTTGTAGAGTTTCATCGATATGTTCTCCTTGGAATTTAATCCTTAATTAAGTTCGGGAAGCGAAGCCGCCACTATGCTTTGACCCAATCTGCGGTTGCTTTCGTCGGGCATGGTAATGTTTATGTCCAGTCCGAACTCTTCGCGGACGATTCTCTTTGCCTCGTCCATAAGAATGTTGCCGCCCTCTCCGCTGGTGACGCGTCCCAGAAGCAAAATGTGTTTTATGTCGTAAAACTCGGTGTAATACGCAATCGCGTAACCGAGATATTCGCCCATGTTGAGGTAGATATCCTTGATGCGCTCGTCGCCGCTTTCCATCATCTCCTGAACTTTTTTAAGCTTTTTGGCGGGCGTATCTTCGGTAAACTTATGGCCTAAAAGCTCGGCAAGGTGAATTACGCCTTCCTGGCACAGATATCTCGAACCGACTCCGCCGTCGCCGCTCCAGTCGTCCACGCACTCGCGGTTGAAGCATATCGGCACAAAGCCCAGCTCGTTAAGCCAGCCGTTTATTCCGCCGTCCTTGTTTATGTAACCTGCCGCCTCGCTTGTCCCCATGGCGATGCCCAGAACTTTATTATCGTTAAGCTCCATGGCGCCGGCAAGCGCGGTAACGTCGCCGTCGTTTGCGACGAAAAGCGGCACGTCCCCGAACTTGGAAGCGATGTCGATATACATATTTTTGACCTGTTTGTCGAACTTGTCCTTGGGAACTTTAACGAACAGCGATGCCGCCATGATTTTATTGTCAACGTAAATGCCTGCGCTGGAAACGCCGATAGCGTCCACCTTGGGCAATTTGTCAGCGGCGGTTTTGAAAGCCGTATAAATTTCGTTGTAGTGGTAAGACGGGTCCTCGTTTACTTTGGGAAGCCATAAAACCTCCTCGCTGTAAAGCACCTCGCCGTCCTTGACTGCGCTTACCTTACGGTCGGAGCCGCCCGCGTCGAAGCCTATGCGGCAGCCTTCGAAATGTCCGCCGATATTAAACGAACTTTCCTTAAGAGGCGGAATGTCCTTTTCTGCGCACTCGATAATCTCGAACGGCGCCTCGTAAACGCCTGACATGAAATCGGCGTCGAATTCACGCGCGCCGCCCTTACGGTAATCTTCTTTAAGGCGTTTTGCTATGTAAGAGTCGCCTGCAACGTAAACTTTATATCCGCCAACAAGCCAGATAAGCGTTTTTACTATTCTTTCCGCGACGGCGTAATTTTTTTCGTCGTTATCTTTAAAAATATCCAGCTTGTAGCTGTAGTTATACCCTTTTTCCCTTTCCACGCACACGGTAAGCGTCTTGTGCGGGGCGGCGGCAACTTCATGTTTAAAGTCCCTTAACACTATTGCCATCGGCATGAAATTCTTGTCTATCAATCTTTTCATCGCGATTCTCCTTTGTTTTGTCGCCTTGGTTGAGTAACAATCGAAATGTTTTTTTCTTCGTCTCGTTACGATATAATTATATACCTTTTAATTTGAATCGGCATTTCAAAAAGAAAACAAAATTTGCACTAAAAGACACAAGTACTTGCATAAAAACGCATATTGATATATAATGAGCTTATGGATAAATATAAAGAAACCACATACGTCAAAACTCCGCTTTCCGCTGTGATAAACGTAAAAGCGGTTTACACGGTGCATTACTTTAAATACGGTCAGAAGTTTGATTTCGAAGGTGAAAAACACGACTTCTGGGAATTTGTTTATCTCGACTCGGGAAAAGCGCACATTACCGCAAACGAGACGGAATTCGAGCTTACACAGGGGGAAGCATATTTTCACAAGCCGAACGAATACCATTCAATCCGCACGGACAACCGTTTTGCGAATTCGGTTATTTTGTCTTTCGAGTGTCACAGTCCCGCCATGCGTTTTTTCGAAAACATGCGCACGGCACTGAGCGACGCGGAAAAAGATATATTAAGCAAGATAGTGCGTGAAAGCAGCGTATGCTTTACCGATAAACTTAACGACGTATATCTGACCAAAATGCACAAGGCGAAAAACAGTCCTTTCGGCGGCGAACAGCTTATCAAAATGTATATCGAACAGCTTTTGATATCCATCTACCGCAATCACACCGCCATAGCGGACAACACAAGACTTAATCCCAAAAACGCGGGCGAACTTACCGACCGAATAAAAGAAATTCTGGAAGAAAACGTATATTCCTCCGTTTCTTTAAGCGACATTTCCGCCCAGCTTTTCTTTTCCAAAACTTACATAAAGACGGTTTTCAAAAAAAACACGGGCATGACCGTAATGCAGTATTTTACTTCTCTTAAAACGGACGAAGCCAAGAAACTTATCAGCTGCGACAAATACACTTTTACCGAGATAGCTTACAAGCTGGGATACTCGTCCCTGCACTATTTTTCAAGACAGTTCAAAAAAATCACCAACATGACGCTGACGGAGTACGCGCGCTCCATTAAAGTGGACAACGTGCTTTGACAGCGTAAGCGGCATATTAGCGTTTTATCGATATTTTACGCGCATTTTTCCTTTGTTTGCGCGTTTTTTCTTGACTTAAAGCGCAATAAAAGTTTATAATTGAAAAAGTTTTTACGGAGCGAACGAAATGGACTATAAAGCGATTGAACAAAAGTGGAATAAAATCTGGCAGGAAAACAATCTGGACGCTTTCGACAAAAGCAAAGCGGACAAAAAATATTACGTACTTGAAATGTTTTCCTACCCTTCGGGCGCAAATCTTCACCTCGGGCATTGGTATAACTACGGCCCCACAGACTCGTTTGCGCGCTTTAAGCGCATGCAGGGATACGAAGTGTTCCAACCCATGGGCTTCGACGCTTTCGGACTGCCCGCGGAAAACTACGCTATAAAAACGGGTATTCATCCCAAAGACAGCACGATGAAAAACATCGCCACCATGGAAAAACAGCTGAAAAACATGGGCGCGATGTTCGACTGGAACGCCGAGCTTTATACCTGCTCGCCCGAGTATTACAAGTGGACGCAGTGGCTGTTTTTACAGCTTTACAAAAAAGGCCTTGCTTACCAGAAACTTTCCCCCGTCAACTGGTGCTCTTCCTGCAACACGGTCATCGCCAACGAACAGGTCGTGGATGGCAAATGCGAGCGCTGCGGCACGGAAATCGTAAGAAAGGAAATGACCCAATGGTTCTTTAAAATCACCGATTACGCCGAGGAGCTTTTGCGCGACCTCGATAAAATAGACTGGCCCGAAAAGACTAAACTGATGCAAAGAAACTGGATCGGAAGGTCAGAAGGCGGCGAAGTGGAATTCACGCTTGAAAACGGCGACGTATTCCGCGTATTCACCACCCGCGCCGACACTTTGTACGGCGTAAGCTATGTGGTGCTCGCGCCTGAGCATCCTCTTGTAGATAAAATCACCACCCCCGAGCAAAAAGAAGCCGTCGCCGCTTATAAAGCCGAAACCGCCAAAGCAAGCGACATTGACCGTCTGTCCACCGCAAAGGAAAAAACCGGCTGCTTTACGGGTGCATATTGCATTAACCCGGTAAACGGAGAAAAGGTTCCCGTATGGATTGCCGACTACTGCCTTGCCACTTACGGTACGGGCGCGGTAATGGGCGTGCCCGCGCACGACACGCGCGACTTCGAATTTGCCGAAAAGTTCGGTCTTCCCGTAAAGCGCGTGGTTAAATCCGCAGACGGCTCAGACGACGCTCTTCCTTACGTCGAATACGGCGTAAACGTAAACAGCGCGGAATTCGACGGCATGAAAACCGCGGACGCAAAACGCGCGATTCTGAAAAAGCTGGAAAAGGCGGGCAAAGGCGGCATTAAAGTCAACTACCGTTTACGCGACTGGTCGGTATCGCGCCAGCGTTACTGGGGCGCACCCATACCCGTTATACACTGCCCGCACTGCGGCGCCGTTCCCGTCCCCGAAAAGGATTTGCCGGTGGAACTTCCCTACAACGTCAACTTCACGCCCGACGGAAAATCTCCGTTAGGCAAATGCGAAGAATTCATGAACGTGACCTGCCCCGTTTGCGGCGCACCCGCAAGACGCGACGCGGATACTTTGGACACGTTTGTATGCTCCAGCTGGTACTACCTGCGCTACCCCGACGCAAAGAACGCCGACAAGCCCTTTGACGGACAGTTAATCGACAAGATGCTGCCCGTGGACAAGTACGTCGGCGGCGCCGAACACGCGTGTATGCATCTTCTTTACTCCCGCTTTATAACCAAGGCTTTGCGCGATATGGGTTATATTCATTTTGACGAGCCGTTCAAATCGCTTGTGCATCAGGGCGTAATTCTCGGTCCCGACGGCACGCGCATGAGCAAGAGTAAAGGAAACATCATCAATCCCGACAAATACGTGGACGAATACGGCTCGGACACGTTCAGAATGTATCTTATGTTCGGCTTTTCATATATGGAAGGCGGCCCCTGGAGCGACGACGGCATCAAATCCGTTTCCAAATTCCTCGACCGCGTGGAGCGTATGGTTTTAAAAGACCACCCCGCCGAAAACATCGATAAAGCCGCAGAAAAGGAGCTTGCTTACGCGCTTAATTACTGCATTAAATGCGTAACCGCGGACATGGAGGCTTTTTCGTTTAACACCGCCATTGCAAGAATCATGGAGCTTGTCAACACGATGTATAAGACGGACGGAAAAGTTTCGCCCCGGCTTATGGAAGAAACTTCGGAAGCACTTATAAAAATTCTTGCGCCCATAGTTCCGCATATCGCCGAGGAGCTTTATTCGCTTAAAGGAAACAAGGATTCGGTATTCAACGCTTCTTACCCCGTATGCGATGAAAGCAAGCTTGTAAAAGACGAAATCGAGCTGGCGGTACAGATTAACAGCCGCGTGAAAGCAAAAATCAACGTACCCTCCTCCGCCGATAACGCCGAAATCGAAAAAATCGCTTTATCCGACCCCAAAGTCATAGAGGCTCTTGCGGGCGCCGCGGTCAAAAAGGTAATAGTCATAAAAGGCAGACTTATAAACCTTGTAGTCTGATTAAGGTTTTATAAGTAAAAAACCACGAATACAAAATCGGACTCCGAAAAAGCAAAATAACCGTAAAACACGGCTTTGTCTTAAATCTTTTTAACGTAGTTTTGCAAAATATAACCTTTAACTTATAAAAACCTCACAAAAAAACCTTTGCTTAAGTCTGCAAAGGTTTTTGTTTTTGCGGATTGTCCGCCGTTTGTCTTTTATCCGTTATACTCCCCGTACCCCGTAAAAAAACGGCTAAGAAAACTTAACCGCTTTTTACGAATATTATGTTAAACAACCCTGATTTATTCGAGAACCGCTTTTATTCTTCTTACGCCTGCGGAAGAAGACTGTTCCTTTACGATGCGGAAGTGACCGAGTTCTCCAGTGCGGGCGGCGTGCGGACCGCCGCAGATTTCCTTGGAATATTTGCCCATGGTGTAAACTTTAACTTTTTCGCCGTATTTCGCGGTAAAAAGCCCCACGGCTCCCGCTTTTTTAGCCTCGTCCACGGTCATTTCCTCGCAAGTAATTTCAACGTCCGCAGCAATAGCCTCGTTTACCTTTTTTTCTACTTCGGCGATTTCTTCCGCCGTAAGCGCACGCGGGAAAGTAAAGTCGAACCTCAGTCTTTCCTCGGTTATGTTACTGCCCTTCTGATTGGCGTTTTCGTCGTGCAGAACTTCTTTAAGCGCGCGATGCATCAGGTGTGTCGCCGTATGCAGACGCGTTGTCTGCTCGCTGTGGTCGGCAAGTCCGCCCTTGAACTTTTGTTCCGCGCCCTCGTGACTCTTCTTCTGATGTTCCTCGAACGCCTTTTTGAAATCGTCGACGTTGACCTTAAGTCCGCGCTCGGCAGCAAGCTCCACGGTCATCTCGATGGGGAACCCGTAGGTGTCGTAAAGCTTGAAGCTTGCTTTACCGCTTATGGTATCGCCCACGAGATAATGACAAAGCTTTTCAAATTCCTTTATTCCGCTTTGAAGCGTCTTTTCAAACCGCTCTTCTTCCAGATTGATTTCGCCTATGATTCGGTCATGATTCGTCTTAAGCTCGGGATAAACGTCACAGTATTCGCCGATAACAGCCTCGGCAACGACGGAAAGCTTACCCGTACCGATGTTAAGCGTTTTTGCAAACCTTACGGCGCGACGCAGTAACCTTCTCAGAATATATCCCTGGTCGACGTTAGAGCAAACCACGCCCTTTTCGTCACCTATCATGAATACGGAAGTGCGCACATGGTCCGCAACTATCCTGATGGCTTTGGTCGCCTCCTCGCTTTCGCCGTATTTTTTGTCGCCTATCTGTTCTATTGCCGCGATTATGGGTGCAAAAACGTCCGTTTCGTAAACCGATTTTTTGCCCTGAAGGATACACAAAGTACGCTCCAGCCCCATGCCCGTGTCCACGTTTTTCTGCTTTAAAGGCTCGTATTTTCCGTCGGCGGTCTTATTGTATTCCATAAAGACGTCGTTCCAGATTTCGAGGTATTTTCCGCAGTCGCACGCGGGCGAGCAGTTTTCGCTGCACTTGGGCGCGCCGTTGTCGATAAACATCTCGGTATCGGGTCCGCAGGGTCCCGTTATGCCGGCAGGCCCCCACCAGTTGTTCTCCTTGGGAAGATAGAAAATCCTGTCTTTTCTGATGCCCTGTTTTTCCCACAAAGCCGCGCCTTTTTCGTCGCGCGGGCAATCCTCGTCCCCCGCGAAAACCGAAACCGCCAGTCTTTCGGGGTCAATCCCGAGGTAATCGGGAGAGGTAAGAAATTCATAAGACCAGGGTATCATCTCGTCTTTGAAGTAGTCGCCCAAAGACCAGTTTCCCAGCATCTCGAAAAACGTGCAGTGACTGCTGTCGCCCACTTCGTCTATGTCGCCCGTGCGCACGCATTTCTGTACGTCTGCAAGCCGCGTGCCCGCGGGATGCTTTTCGCCAAGAAGATACGGAACCAACGGATGCATGCCCGCCGTCGTAAAAAGCACGGTGGGGTCGTTTTCGGGAATCAGCGAAGCGGAACTTATTATGGCGTGACCGCGCGCCGAAAAAAAGTCGAACCACATTTTTCTCAATTCTTTTGCCGTAACGTTTTTCATATTGACTCCAAATAAATATTGACTGTTTGTAATTATAACAGATTTTTTACGCGCAATGCCCGAACCGTTGTGCCTAAACCGTAATTTGTGCGTGTGTTAATTAAAATTTAATGCCTTTTAAAGGCAGTACGGGTTTTGCTCAGGACTAAAAACAGATTTTGTTTATAACTTCCCGAAGCTCCGAAACGCTGTCCGCGATAAAATCGGGTTTTTCCTTTTCAAGCGTTTCTCTGTCGTAAAAGCCGTAAGTTACGGCAACGGACGTAAACCCTGCCGCATGCGCCGCACGGACGTCGAACACCGCGTCGCCCACCATAACGTTGTTTTCGTTTAAAGCGGCGCGCTTGACCAAAGTGAGTTTATCGCTTGTTTTTACGGAAAGCTCCGCCCCCACTATCTTGTCGAAAAAGCCGTCTATTCCGAGATGTTTCGTCACCACGTCAAGACTTACCTGAGGCTTGCTGCTTGCCACCGAAAGACAAACTCCTTTATCGGAAAGCTCTTTAAGAAGCTCCTTCATTTCGGGATAAAGGTTACATTCGTAAATTCCTTTGGGCTGATAATAAGAGCGGTAATATTCTATCGCGCGCACGGAGTCTTCGGGCGAAAGTCCCGTTATCGTTTGAAACGACTCATACAGCGACGGACCTATGAATCCCCGAAGCACACGGCGGTCGAAAGAAGGGGCGCCCATTTTTTCCAGCGCATATTCCACGGAATCGAGTACGCCTTTGCTTGTGTCTGCAAGCGTACCGTCAAAATCAAAAATAACGCCGCATTTTTTCACTTTTTATATCCGTCCTTAAGCGAAACTATGCGGTTAAAAACAAGCTCCTTGCTTTTGCAGTCGCGGCAAAAATAACCTTGACGAATAAACTGGAACGACGTAAGCGGACGCGCTTTACTAAGCTCCGCTTCGCCTTTCGCGTTAAGCGTTATGCGCGACTCGGGGTTAAGACGCTCGGAAAAATCTTCGTGCACGCCGTCGTAAGGAAGCAAAAGACTGTCGTAAAGATTTACCGTCATATCTACGGCGGTGTGTGCGTCCACCCAGTGAATGACGCCTTTTGCCTTTACTCCGCTGTTGTCTTCGCCCGACTTAGAGCCCTCGACAATCTCGGCATAAACGCGTTTAACCTCGCCGTTTTCCTCGTCGCAGCCCGTACAACGTATGATATACGCACCCTTAAGCCTTACAGCGCCGCCTTTTGTAAGCCGCTTGTATTTGGGCGGAGGGTTAAGGCTGAAGTCGTCGCTTTCGATGTAAAGCCGATTGGAAAACGCGACTTTTCTCTCGCCTTTTTCGGGAGAATTGGGGTTTACCTCCACGGAAACTTCTTCACTGTATCCGTCGGGTCGGTTGGTTATTACGAGTTCTAAGGGTTTAAGCACCGCCATGGCCCTGTCCGCCGTTACGTTAAGCTCGTCGCGGATACAGCTTTCAAGCTGAGCAAGCTCCACTTCGCTGTTAGCCTTGGCTACGCCTATGCGCTCGCAGAATTCACGCAGCGACGAAGGCGTGTAACCTCTTCTTCTCAGTCCCGCGATTGTGGGCATACGGGGGTCGTCCCAGCCGTCCACGAATTTTTCGTCTACCAGTTTTTTAAGGTAACGCTTGCTCATTATAGTGCGCTCGATATTAAGGCGCGCAAACTCGTACTGGTGCGGAGGATTTTCGAACTCGCCTTCTCTAAGCACCCAGTCATACAGCGGACGGTGATCTTCGAATTCCAGGGTGCAGATGGAATGAGTTACGCCTTCCACCGCGTCCTCGATGGGGTGCGCGAAATCATACATGGGATATACGCACCATTTATTGCCCTGGCGGTGATGCGTCGCTTTAAGCACACGGTAAATAATGGGGTCGCGCATATTAATGTTAGGGGACGCCATGTCTATTTTAGCCCTCAGTACAAGCGCGCCGTCTTCTACTTTGCCGTTTTTCATGTCCTCGAAAAGCCTTAAGCTTTCTTCCACGGGACGGTTGCGGTTTTTGGTTTCAGTACCGGGCGTGGTAAGAGTGCCTCTTAACGCGCGCATCTCTTCGGGAGTTATGTCATCGACGTAAGCTTTATCTTTCTTTATAAGCTTTACCGCCGTTTCGTACATTACGTCAAAGTAGTCCGACGCGAAATAGACGTCGCCCTGCCAGCCCAGCCACTTTACGTCGTTGATAATCGACTGCACGAACTCGTCGTCTTCCTTGACGGGATTGGTGTCGTCAAATCTGAGATTGCACTTGCCGCCGTATTTTACCGCCGTACCGTAATAATTAAGGCATATCGCCTTTGCGTGCCCTATGTGAAGATAGCCGTTAGGCTCGGGCGGAAACCGAGTGACGATTTCCTTTACCCTGCCTTCGCTTAAATCCTTTTCGATTATTTCTTCGATAAAATTACCCATATAAACTCCGTACTAGAACAGTCCTTTCACAACGCCGTCTTTAATGGACATACGCTCGGCGTTGGGTGAGCGCGAAAGCCCGGGCATCAGCATGATATCACCCGCAACCGCCACCAGAAATCCCGCGCCAGCTTTGTACATTACTTCCCTGACAGTGACGTCGAATCCCTCGGGCCGTCCGATAAGTTTGGGATTATCCGACAGCGAATACTGCGTTTTGGCAATACAAACGGGAAGGTTTTGCGGATATTTCGCCATATCTTCCTTTGCCTTGTCCGTAAAGACGACGCCTTTTGCGCCGTAAATCTTTTTTGCAATGTCGTTTATCTTCTGCTCGGTGCTTTCGTCAAGGCTGTAAGAAAACTCCATCTTAGGCTTTTCGCCCTCGCAAAGCTTGGCAACCGCGTCGGCAAGCTCCGTCGCTCCCGCGCCGCCCTTTGCCCAGCACTCCGTGCATACTGCGTTTACGCCTAGGACTGAAAGCTCATTTTGCAGTAACTTTATTTCCTCATCGCCGTCGGTGGCGAAACGGTTTATCGCAACCACGCAGGGAAGCTTGTAAACGCCCGTAATGTTTTCCACGTGTTTTAAAAGATTGCCTATTCCCTTTTTAAGCGAAACGTCGTCGCGCTCCGAAAGATTATCGGTTTTGCCGCCCGCGCATTTAAGGGCGCGAAGCGTTGCGACCACCACTACTGCGTCTGGAGTAAGCCCGTTAAGACGGCACTTGATGTCCAGGAATTTTTCCGCGCCGAGGTCCGCGCCGAAGCCCGCTTCAGTCACGGCGTAATCCGCGTAAGACATTGCCGTTCTAGTCGCCTGAATACTGTTGCAGCCGTGCGCGATGTTGGCGAAAGGACCGCCGTGCACAAATGCCGGCACTCCTTCGAGAGTCTGCACGAGATTGGGCTTTATGGCGTCTTTAAGCAGAATGGTCATTGCTTCTTCCGCCTTAAGGTCGCGGGCGGTAACCTCTTTTCCGTCCTCGTCCAGTCCTACGACTATATTTCCCAGGCGGGTTTTAAGGTCGTCGATATCCTTTGCAAGGCAGAATATCGCCATGACTTCGCTTGCGGCGGTGATGTCGAAACGGTCGTCGCGCTCGCAGTTAAAGCCTTTGCCCGTGCGGACAAAACGCAAAGCGCGATCGTTAACGTCCTGACAGCGATGCCAGGTAACCTCTTTTATTTTCAAAGAATTGCCCCAGTAAATATGGTTGTCTATCATCGCGGCAAGAAGATTGTTTGCCGCGGTTATCGCGTGAATGTCGCCCGTAAAATGAAGGTTAATGTCCTCCATGGGTGCAATCTGGGCGTATCCTCCGCCGGCCGCGCCGCCTTTAATGCCGAAAACGGGTCCCAAAGAGGGTTCTCTTAAAGCAAGACAAACGCTCCTGCCCGTTTTTTTCAGTCCGTCGGCAAGTCCTATCGACACGGTGGTTTTGCCCTCGCCCGCGGGCGTGGGATTTATGGCGGTGACTAAAATCAGCTTACCGTTTTTGTTGCCGCGCTGAGTGACTTTCGCCTTGTATTTTCCGTAACATTCCAAATCGTCCGCGGCTATACCGAGGTCAGCGGCGATTTCGGTAATGGGTTTAAGCACCGCGGCGTCCGCGATTTCGATATCCGTTTTCATTTATTGCAACCTCCGTGACAACAATTGTCGAATCTTATTTTAATCGAGTCCGCTTTCATTCCGTTTTCATACGGGACAAATCCCAGCACTTCAAGCAGCGGATCGGTAAAAGCGGCTTTGACCTGCGGAAACTTTTCCCGAAGCAAAAAGACAGCCGACCTTAACGTAAAATCGCGGTACATGTTCTCCGCGGATTTATTGCAAAAAGACACGCTTTTTATCGTGTCGCCCTCCGTTTCGACGGTTGCCAAAGTCGCGCCGTCCTCCGTAAGGGCGTAACGCGCGTTGTTTTTATCCGATTGTTCGCAACTGAATTTAACCACTTTGTTTTTCCGTAATTGTTTGTAAATAAATTTATTTTTTACCGTCAAATAATATTTTAGTCCCATGCGCGCTTTTTGTCAACGGTTTATAATTCCGCAAGCGACAAAACTTTGACGGAATCGGTTTCTTTTATCTCGTCGGTTTCTCCCGCGATTATTTTTAAAAGCTTACTTTCGGCAAGCGCGACTATGTCCTCGTTTTCCTCTTTGCCCGTATCGGTATTTACTATCTTGACGGCGCTGTACTCGGAAAGCTTAAGATAGTTTTCCAGCGCTTTTTTAGCCGCGGCATCGGTATCGGCAAGCTCGATAAGCCGACGTAAAGTTTTGCCGAGGATGTAAATTTTTCCGTTTATGAGCTGAGCGACGTAAACAACTTTATCGGAGAAAAACGCGCTGTAAGTGAGTATATAACCGCTGTACTCTATGACCACGTTTTCGTCGTCGGTAAACGTGGAAGAAAGCCATCTGCGGCAGCCGAGGTAACCCGTATACGCGCCGAGAACCGCCGCAGAAAATGCGACGATAAACCGCGCGGCGAAAAGCGACGTAAAAACTTCCACAATTGCGTTTGCAAGCACGCCCGTCATGACTCCTATTACCGCGCCGAGAACTGCGCCGACGGTGACGTAAAGAGGTTTTTCGAGAAACGTTTTTCTCAATAATCTTCCGATAAACAGCGCAAAGGCCGAAAAGGGGCGCGCCAACGTTGACAGAATAACGGCGAAAACGACAGCGTTCACCATCTGGACGATAAGTTCGTATCCGGCGGACAGATAATCGGGATACAGTCTGAAAATAAACTGCGCAAACGTCCACCCGATAATAAGCCCCCACGCAATCATAATAAGCCTTACGGCAAAAACGATTCTTTTGTCAGGTTCTTTCATCGTAATCTCCTTTACCGAAAAGCAAAGCGCTGTCTTTTTGCGCCTCGATAATAAAATCGCTTAAAAGCGAATATCTTGCCGCAACGTAATTGTTGTCCACCATAAACTTAATCCGCGACCTTTCGCCTATCATGACAACCATTTTTTTGGCTCGCGTTATCGCGGTGTACAGCAGATTGCGCGTCATAATCATGGGACCGCCCGCGGTTACGGGCAGGATTACGGCGTCAAACTCGCTGCCCTGGCTTTTATGCACGGTTATGGCGTAAGCAAGCACCAGCTGATTATAAATGTCGGGAGTGTAAACTGCGACTCTTCCGTCCTCGAACTCGACTGTCATTTCGCCGCGGGAAGAGTTTATTTCGCGGATTACGCCGATATCGCCGTTGTATACCCCCGTACCCTCGCGGTAGGAGTACCCCGAAGCAATCGTCCACGACAGGTCGTAATTGTTGACGACGTGCATTACCTTGTCGCCCTCGTGATAAACGTAGTCCTCATCCTCCACCGCGCCTCCGCCCGAGTACGGGTTAAGCCTTTTCTGCAAAAGCCTGTTTATCTTTATCGCGCCGGCGGCGCCGTTTTTAAGCGGACAAAGCACCTGAACGCGGTCGGGAGTACTGCCGATGAATTTTGCGGCACGCTCCACCATATCGGCGGTTTTATTGGCAATCAGTTCGGGGTCGGATGCGGAAACGTAGAAGAAATCGCGGGTTTTGTCGTCGAGAACAGGCATTTCTCCGCGATTGACCGCATGCGCGTTTGTCACGATAAGACTTTCCTCCGCCTGGCGGTAAATCTGATCGAGCTGAACCGATCTGACCGCACCCGACCGCATGATGTCCGCCAAAACGTTTCCAGCGCCCACGCTGGGCAGCTGGTCTTTGTCGCCCACAAGCACCAGTCTTGTGCCTGCGGTTATTTTCTTGAGAAGAGCCTCGAACAAAAATACGTCAACCATGGAAAACTCGTCCACGATAACGACGTCGCAGGCAAGATTTTCACCGCTTGCCATATCCGAACCGAACCTGCACGCCCTGTGAATCGTACTTGCCTCTCTTCCCGTAGCCTCGCTCATTCTTTTGGCGGCTCTTCCCGTAGGCGCCATCAAAAGAACGGTCTTATTAAGTTTATCGAAAATTTCTATAATGCATTTGATTATGGTGGTTTTGCCCGTACCCGGTCCGCCCGTAATAAGCGTTGCGCCGTTGCTTATTGCCGCGGTAACCGCTTCCTTCTGTCTTTCGTGCAGAATTATGCCGTTGATTTTCTCGTATTCCGATATATCCGCAGTAACGTCGTATACGGTGGAATCCGCGCCCTCCAAAAGCCGAGTCACAAGCACGGCGGCGTTTTTTTCGGTACGGTAAACGCCCGGCAAGGCGAGCACTTCTTCGCCGTTTATTTCGAGAAGGCGCACGCGGCGCTCAAGCACAAGCGATTCTATGGCGGAATACACAAGCGATACGTCCACGCCTAAAAGCAAGCTTGCTTCTTCGGCTGCGGCCTCACGAGGATAACAGGTGTTGCCGCCTTTCTGCACGCTTTCCTTAAGCACGTGGATAAGTCCCGCCCCTACGCGAAATTCGCTGTCGTGTTCTATTCCCGTTTTAACGGCGATTTTGTCCGCGGTAAGAAAGCCTATTCCGTCAACGTCTTCTATAAGCCGATACGGATTGTCGGTCACGACTTGTGCGGTGTTTTTGCCGTAAACCTTATAAATTCTGAGCGCCGTGCCGAGAGGTATGTCGTAAGTCTGAAGCGTCATCACGGCGTCCTGCATTTCCTTGATTTCGCCGTAAGCTTTGGCTATATCCTTTGCCTTTTCTTTGGATATGCCCCTGACGGAAGAAAGCAAAGACGGATTGTTTTCGATAACCGAAAAAGTTTTTTCGCCGAAAACCGAAACTATCCTCAAAGCAAGCGCGGGACCTATTCCTTTAATGAGTCCGCTGCCGAGGTATCGTACTATACCGTCCACGCCCGTAGGCTTTTCTATCTCGCACCTGTCGGCTTTGAACTGGCGGCCGTACTTTTTGTGCACGACGTAATCGCCGCTTAAAACAACCGTTTGTCCTTCGACCACGGGCGGAAAAACGCCCGTCGCGATGACAGGCTCTCCTTCCGCATCGATGACGGCTATGGTATAGCCGTTTTCCTCGTTGCGGAAACGTATTTCTTCTATGTCACCCTTAAGCGTCAATCTTGTATTGCCTTTTTAAGCGCGGCGGCTTTATCGGTTTTTTCCCAAGCAAACGCGGGATTGCCGAAATGTCCGTAATTGGATGTGGCGGCGTAAACGGGCTTTCTCAGTCCCAGACTTTCAATTATCGCGCGGGGACGGAAATCGAACACTTTATTGACGGCGTCGATAAGCTTGTCCGAAGAATATGCGGAAGTGCCGAAAGTTTCGATGTTTAAAGAAACGGGCTTGGCTTTGCCTATCGCGTAAGCAACCTGAAGCTGGCAACGCTCGGCAAGTCCCGCGGCAACAATGTTTTTGCATACGTAACGCGCGTAATAGCACGCTGAGCGGTCCACTTTCGTGGGGTCTTTACCGCTGAAGGAGCCGCCGCCATGCGGACACATTCCGCCGTAAGTGTCTACAATGAGTTTTCTGCCCGTAAGGCCGCTGTCGCCCTGAGGTCCGCCTATGACGAAATTGCCCGTGGGGTTTACGTAATATTTGGTGTCCGGCGTAAGCCAGCTGTCCGTTACGACGGGTTTTACGACTTTCTCTATGATATCGGACACGAGTTTTTCGCGGTTCACTCCGGGGTCATGCTGAGTAGACACGACAACCGTGTCCACCGAAACGGGCTTGCCGTCCTCGTAAACCACGGTAACCTGAGCCTTTCCGTCGGGACGGAGGTAACCGATTTCACCCGACTTTCTGACTTCGCTCAATTTTCTGGTGAGTTTATGGGCAAGCATAATGGGCAGGGGCATAAGCTCCTCCGTTTCGCGGCACGCGTAACCGAACATCATGCCCTGGTCGCCCGCTCCCGTATCGAACTGAGCATCGTTATTTCCCTCGCGTGCTTCAAGCGCCTTATTAACGCCCATCGCAATATCGGGAGACTGCTCGTCAATACTGGTGATGACCGCGCAGGTCTTGTAATCGAACCCGTAAGCGGCGTCGGTGTAACCGATATCCTTTACGGTCTCGCGCACGATTTTGGGAATATCTATATAACTTTCCGTAGTGAACTCGCCCATTACAAGCACAAGACCCGTGGTGCAGCAGACTTCGCAGGCTATGCGGCTTTCGGGGTCGGCTGCAAGCGCCGCGTCCAGCACCTTGTCCGCGATGTGGTCGCAGATTTTGTCGGGATGTCCTTCGGTAACGGATTCACTGGAAAACAAAAAACGGTTTTTATCCATAACTATTCCTTCTTCTTTAAATATCTTTTGTCTATAAGAGCCGTTTGCTCATACCGAGATATTGTAACACGCATTGCGCACTTTTGTCAATCCGTTTACATACGGCGTTAAGCCCTGAAGCGCTTTTATGACTCTTTCAGGCGCATAACAAAGAAAGCCTGTGCCTTTGTCCGCTGATTAACGCCGTTAAAAGCATATAACGCACAAGCGGCGAATAAAAATATTACGAGGACAAACCCATGGAAATATTCGAACTTATACTGTCTTTTCTTATAGGTTTTTTAACTGTGTCTTTAATCGGCACTTTATTTTCGCTTAAAACGAAAGGGCTTTTCCGACTGGCCCTCAATTCTCTGGGCGGCGCGGTTGCGCTCTCGTTACTGTCGCTGTTTAAAGTTGCGGTACTTCCCGTAAATCCCGTAAGCGCGCTTATTGTGGGCTTGCTTGGCGTTCCCGGCCTTATAGCGGTATGGCTTATCGTTGTTTTTCTGTGAAATACACCCCGGTCCGTTTGACACGCGGGTTTAAAAAAGGTTATAATAAACGCATAAATCGTTTGGAGCGTTTATTAAATGGCTAAAGAAAGAGAATTTGTCAAAGAAATAGCGGATATCGACACAAATTTTGCGCAATGGTACACCGACGTTGTCGTCAAAACTCAGCTTGTGGATTACGGCCCCGTAAAAGGCACAATGGTAATCCGCCCTTACGGTTACGCGATATGGGAAAACATTCAGCGCGAACTTGACGCGCGTTTTAAAGCTACGGGGCACGAAAACGCATATTTTCCGCTGTTCATTCCTTACAGCTATCTTTTGAAAGAAGCGGACCATGTGGAAGGTTTTGCCCCCGAAGTGGCGGTTGTTACTCATGCCGGCGGCGAAGAACTTGCCGAAAAACTTGTCGTCCGCCCCACCAGCGAAACCATTATTTGCGAAATGTACTCTAAATGGGTGCAATCCTACCGCGACCTTCCCATGCTTATCAATCAGTGGGCAAACGTAGTGCGCTGGGAAAAAACCACCCGTCCGTTTTTACGCACCTCCGAATTTTTGTGGCAGGAAGGTCACACGTTGCACGCCACCGAAGAGGAAGCGAAAGAAGAAACCATCAAAATGCTGAAAGTATACGAGGAGTTTGCCAAAAACGTGCTTGCCATGCCCGTGCTTATCGGACAAAAATCCGAAAAGGAAAAGTTTGCGGGCGCACAGGAAACTTATTCCATGGAAGCCATGATGCAGGACGGTAAAAGTTTGCAGGCGGGCACCACTCACTTCTTTGGCACCAATTTTTCCGCGGCGTTCGATATCAAGTTTCTCGACAAAGACGGCACGCATAAAAATCCGTACCAGACTTCCTGGGGCGTATCCACTCGACTTATCGGCGCGCTCATCATGGCGCACGGCGACAGGCGCGGGCTGTGTCTTCCCCCCTATGTCGCGCCCGTTCAGGCGGTCATCATTCCCATTGCGGCATTCAAAGGCGGCGTAACGGAAAAAGCGCAGGAGATTTTTGCTTCGCTTAAAAATGCGGGAATTCGCGTAAAGCTTGACGACAGCGACGCAAGCGCGGGATGGAAATTCAACGAATACGAAATGAAAGGCGTACCCGTGCGCATCGAAATAGGTCCCCGCGACATCGAGAACGGCGTGGTGACCTGCTCCCGCCGCGATAAAACGGGCGAAAAGTTTACATTGCCCATTGAAGGCCTTAAAGACGCAATGTCCGCACTTTTAAAAGACATACATGAAAATATGTACAACAAAGCGCTTGCTTTCACAAACGCTCATATAAAAACCGTGGAAAACCTCAGTCAGCTTAAAGAAGCCGTGGATACGGGCAACTTTGCTCTCGGTATGTGGTGCGGCTGCCGCGAGTGCGAGGACAAACTCAAAGCGGAAATGCAGGTAACCACGCGTAATATGCCTTTCGACCAGACTCCCGTGGGCGACAAATGCGTCGTATGCGGTAAGCCCGCTAAAAAGAAAATTTACTTCGGCCGCGCGTACTGATTTTCGGCTTAAGTAAAATTTTGGCTTGTTTTATTAAAAAAATTTCTTGTAATGCCGCGCATGACGCTATATCATAAATAGTATCGTGCGCGGTATTGTTTTTTTCCGCACGTTTTGCCGCAATTAAGGAGGATTATAGGTTTTTATGGTTAGTATTGTTAACTACGGCGCAAAATGCGACGGGCTTACCGATTGCGCGCCCGCAATCAACGCCGCGCTTAAAGAGGAATCCGTAATTTTTATTCCCCAAGGACGTTGGCTTATCGGAAACGAAATTCTTATCCCCTCCCACAGAAAAATAAAAGCGGACGAAAAAGCCGTTATTTTTTGCATGGACGACAGATTTACGGGACAGAATATGCGCGCCGCCGTCACCAACTCCGACTACGAAAACGGCAACGAGGATATTACCGTCGAGGGCGGCGTTTGGGACGGAAACAATGCCCGCAATCCGCGCAAAGACGGTTGGAGATCGGGACCGTGTCAGGGCCTTTTGTTCAGTTTTTTCAACGTAAAAAATCTTACGCTTAAAAACATGACGGTTAAAAATTCGGAATCGTATCACTTCAGACTGGGTAAAGCCGTAGATTTCATAATTTCGGATATTATAATGTCGGACGATTTGTTTACGCCCTGTCAGGACGGTATTCATGTGGGCGGCGGCAGCGCAAACGGAGTCATAAAAAACATTATCGCCACCAGAGGCAGCACCAACGACGACCTCATCGCTTTTAACGCCGACGACGCAAATTGGTACTGCCATAACCGCGGCATGAAGGACGCTCCCATAAAAAACATGCTGGTGGAAAACGTCAAAGCCGAAGACTGCTGGACTGCGGTCAGACTTTTAAGCGTCGTAAGCGAGATAAGCAACGTTACCGTGCGAAACCTTACCTGCGGCGTGCGTGAAATGGGTATAAATCTTGACGCGACAAGATATGCGGGCGATATCATATTCAACCCCGACGAATTTCCCGACGGGGTCGGAAACCTGAAAAACATTCTTTTCGAAAACATAACGCTTTATAAGACTACCGACCGCAAAACGGCGCTTGTCTGTGCCGAAACAAACGGCGACAATGTTGTCTTTTCTAATTTTACCAGACTTAAAAATCAGGAACCGGCTAACGATATGCCGTTTTTCCGCTTCCGCAATCTCAAAAAAAGCGAAATTGTTTTAAAAGATGGACCTATTCAGTTGCCCGCCTTACAGGAGTTTACTTTGTGCGATGACTTTTTACCGCAGGTTTCTTTAAATCCCGCTTCGGTAAAAAAATAAAATAACGCGCTTAATTGAATTGAACTTTTTTCCGTTATCCTTTCGTTCATAAGCTTTCAATCGTTGACGGATAAGTCCATACTGTGGTAAAATGTATACAGATGACGCAGGACATTGCGCTGTTATTTGCTAAGATTTTTTTATTGCGTCATAAAATTTCCCGAAAAACAACTTTACCGATTCTGTCTATACCCGTTATAACAGGAGTAATTTATGAATATCGCGCTTATTGCACACGACAAAAAGAAAAACGACATGATTGAGCTTGCCATAAAATATAAGGACACTTTGGCAAAACACACTCTGTTCGCCACGGGAACTACGGGAACGCTGGTCATGGGCGAAACGGGTCTTAACATTATACGCATGAAAAGCGGACCTTTGGGCGGCGACCAGCAAATCGGCGCCATGATTGCCGCAAACGAACTGGATTTAGTCATCTTTTTGCGCGACCCTCTTACCGCCCAACCTCACGAGCCCGACGTTTCGGCGCTTTTAAGACTTTGCGATGTGCAAAACATTCCGCTTGCAACCAATCTTGCCTCCTCTACCGTAATGCTCAACGCCGTAGGAAGGGGCGAACTTGATTGGAGAAAAAGCGTCAACCCTCTTTCCGCAGGCAAAAAACGTTAATATTTATTTTATTATGCCGTTTTCTTTGTCCGACAGCACAGGGGTATAAATTTTTTTCAAAACTGTACGGATTTTGTTTGACAAAAACTTGTCGATTTGATATCATTATAAAGCTGTCGCGTTTCGGCGGCTTTTGTGGGGGTTTAGCTCAGCTGGTAGAGCACCTGCCCTGCAAGCAGGGGGTCAGCGGTTCGATCCCGCTAACCTCCACCACAATTGTTTTTTGTTCTTCATCTTTCGTTTTGCGTTATTTATAATCGACAAAAACGTTTGAATGACGATATTTTCCATTTTTTTATAGGAATGTAGCTCAGCCGGTTAGAGCACCACCCTGATAAGGTGGGGGTCGGTGGTTCGAGTCCACTCATTCCTACCACAAAAAACGGCACGAACAACGCGCCGCTTTTTTATTTATAGCGCATGCGAGTATAAGGTGGTACAAGTTAATATTTGTTATTTATAGGAATATAGCTCGGCCGCCCACCACCCTGCCAGCCGAGCGAGGTACGAGCGAACGCCACGAGCGTAAGCGAGTATAAGGCATACGTCGGTGGTTCAAGTCCCGCCAAACCTACCACAAAAAACGGCACGAACAACGCGCCGCTTTTTTATTTATAGCGCATGC
>UQSP01000029.1 GCA_900543755.1 uncultured Eubacteriales bacterium | reverse complement strand
CTACACCCTAGAGTTCGTCGGCAGCGTCAGATGTGTATAAGAGACAGTCTATATATAGCATATAAAAAGATACCATTGCATTCGCTAATCAGACTTATTGAGAATTACTTAGCAACATCAATTTGCAAGATATCATTACCTATATCAGTTTTGTATTTAAAAACAAGTCGCACGTATATATACTCGTAATTTTGGGTATAAGTTACGCGGTGTTTACGGCAAAACAACTACAAAATTCGGAGGTAATCTATGAAGCGATACAGACGATTTAATATCATCGTTACGGTGGTAATTTTTGTAGGTTTTACACTGCTCGGAATATTTGTGTTTCAACTATCCTATTGTCGCAGTTTCGAGGCTTTAATCGACCTATACGGCAGTTTTAAGTATTATTTCTGTAACTTATTCGGAATTGAAACAAGCGACTTTCCAAGTGTAATTCTGCCGTCGAAAGTGCTTAACAACACGACGAATTTACCGTCCGATTTCGGCGGATTTACACAGCGAACGAAAGACTATTTCTATTGGTTTTTCAACGGAGAAAACTTCAAATTATGGGGTGTGATTACTGCTGAAAGGTTTACTGAATTTTTGAAGGTTATAACTATACTCTTGCCGTGTTTTATACTGGTAATTGTGGTTATAAAACGCATTTACCAAAGAATTTGAGCAAAAAATACTATCGTAAAAATAAAAAGAGCCAAACTTTTACCAAGTCTGACTCCGTTATACAATATTAAAATTTTAAGTAGTATTTTTCCGTGTAGTTGATTTACTCGCTGACTTATGCTATCGTGCCACCACTGTTGGACGAAACGAGCGAGTAATAAGCGAATATATAAAGAAACAGTTAGAAGACGACCATATGCACGACCAGATAAGTATGAGCGAATACATAGACCCGTTTACGGGTATAAAGAATAAGTAAGGCAAAAAAAGACAGCCGCGACATAGCGGCTGCCCGAGATAAGTGATGCGTTGCCAAATTTCGATACCCGTTGACGGGTACGCCGGCAATAAACCCTTCTGGGGTATGTGCAAACCACCAGTTTAACTGGTGGTTTTGAATTTATGCGGAATAAAAAGGCTTTACGAAAGAGATATTAATCAAAGAGGTGCTTATGAAAAGAAAAGAACGCGATATTACCGGACAAATAAACATTACGGATAACGAAATTTATTTTGAAGAAGGTGTCGTAAAAGATGTCAGATAATTCTTACATTAAAGCAAGAAACGAAAGATACGAAAAATACGTTAAAGCGGTTTCTCCGTCCACTTCGCCGCTTAAGTCTTTACTTAACAGCTTTTGGATAGGCGGACTTACCTGTCTTATTGGCGAGGGATTTGGTGACTTATACGCTTTGATTTTTCCCGAGCTTTCGGTAGATATGGTTGGAAATTTAACTTCCATGACGCTGATTGCACTTGCGATACTTTTTACGGGGCTTGGATTTTACGACGCTATCGGCCGAAGGGGAGGCGCGGGTTCCTTTCTTCCGATTACGGGTTTTGCAAATGCGATGTCAAGTGCGGCGATGGAATTTAAAAGCGAAGGAATAATTTTCGGTACAAGCGTAAAGATGTTTTCTATAGTCGGCCCTGTTGTTGTTAACGGCATCGTATGGTCTACGGTGGCCGGTCTTTTGCATTTAATTATTTTCGGGAGATTCGGCGCATGAACGTATTGTTACACAAGGGCGAAAATTGCGGATACGTCAATAATAACGAAGGTAAAAAAGCTGCATTGAATCAATCTTTTAAGCCTATGAAAAAAAACGGAAAAAGTCATACTATTTTCTTTAGCAACCCGCCGAAAATAATCGGCAGAATGTCGGTTGCAGGTGAAAAAGAGGGGCGCGGTCCGGTAGGGCGGTATTTTCACAAAATAGTCGACGACGATAAAATGCATGAAAAGACTTTCGAAAAGGCCGAATACGACATGTTGCTTGCGGCGATTAACGGCGCCATGGAAAGCGCCGACGTTAAAACGGAGGATATTGACCTTTTCATAGCAGGCGACCTTTTGAATCAGATAACAAGTTCGAGTTATGTGGCAAGAGAGTTGCGTATTCCGTACCTCGGCGTTTACAGTGCCTGTTCCACGTTAAGCGAATCGCTTGCAATAGGCTCTTCATTAATAAACGCCGGTTATTTTGATAAAATCATGTGTGCTACCGCCAGCCATTTTGCTACGGCAGAGCGCCAATTCAGATATCCTCTGGAGTACGGCTGCCAGCGGCCGCCGTATGCACAATGGACGGTTACTGCGGCGGGTGCAACATTGCTTTCCTCAAAAGGCGACGGCGTAAAAATTACTTCCGCAACCTTCGGTAGAGTTGTTGATTTCGGCACAAACGATTTGAACAATATGGGTGCAAGTATGGCGCCTGCGGCGATGGATTCTTTGCTTGCCCTTTTCGGCGATACAGGCACGGGCCCTGACGAATATGACCTTATTATAACCGGAGACCTGGGAAAACTCGGTTCCGATATATTAAGGGATTTGATGCGAGAAAAGGGTTATACGCTGGGACAGAATTACATTGACTGCGGAAGCCTTGTTTACGACGTTACGCAAAAGTGTTATCAGGGCGGAAGCGGATGCGGGTGCAGTGCCTCCGTTGTTAATTCGTTCATTATCGACAAGATTCTGAATGGTCAGTATTCCAAAGTGGCATATTTTGCAACGGGAGCATTAATGAGTTCTCAAAGCTGTTTCCAGGGAGAAACCATACCGTGTATAAGTCACGGCGTGATTTTAGAGAGGTGAAAAAATGTGGTGGGAATATTTGCTTAATTATCTGATAGTATTTGCGGCGGGAGGGCTGATTTGCGTGATAGCTCAGGTGCTTATAATCAAAACAAAACTTACTCCCGCAAGAATTCTGGTGCTGTTTCTTATAGGCGGAATTGTTCTTCAGGCGGTGGGCGTTTACGATTTTCTATATAAATATCTCGGGTCGGGAATAAGCGTGCCCATAATAGGATTCGGTGCTTCTTTGGCAAAAGGCGCGATTTACCTTGCGCGTACCGTGGGGTTTGCCGGAGCTTTTGCCGGCGGACTTGTACGTACTGCTTACGGCGTAGGCGTTGCGGTCGTTGCGAGTTATCTTGTTACGTTGTTTTTTGCCCCTAAATCCAAATGAAATTAAATAAGTATTGTTTCTAAAAGCATTCGATATGCATATATAATAATATGGTAAAGTGCGGCAGAAGCAAAAAAAGAAAAAGACTTACGATTGTAATTATTTCAATCGTTTTCTGTTTTGCGGTCTGTATTTTATATTTAAGACTTGCCGTGGCGCCCGTATTGAAAACGGTTTCGGAAGATCAGATACGCGCTCTTGCCGTTACTGCCGTTAACGAAGCTGTTTCCGAAGTAATGGAGCAGTCGCCTTCCTATACCGATATGGTAATTATAGGGTATGACAATGAAAATTGCATAAACAGTATAAGAATAAATTCAACAGCCGTAAATTCCATAGTGCAGAAAAGCACGATAGAATCGCAGAACCGTATTACGGAATTGGGTTCGCACGGTATTGACGTGCCTGTGGGGTCTTTGTCGGGTATTATGCTGTTTTCGGGTAAAGGTCCCGACCTTAATTTGCGCGTGGTGCCCGTGGGCTCGGTCACGGCAAAGTTGTGTTCCGAATTTAAGGAAGCCGGAATAAATCAAACTAATCATCGTATTTATCTCAGAATCGGAGCAAAAATAAGCGCAATACTTCCCGGTGCAAATAACGTTATCAATACCGAAACGGACGTCGTAATCCTTGAAAGCGTAATAATCGGTAAAATACCCGATACCTATCTTAATTCCACAAGCACTGAGGATATGATGGATTTAATACCTTAATTTGCTTGATTTTGTCTTATTTTTGTGTTAAAATTCTGTTAAAGACGTTATCAAGCGGCATAAGAGTTTTACGCAAACGACAGAGAGTATCCGTTTTGCTGAAAGGGTACGCGCGTAAAAAAGATATTCACCGCCAAGTCGGCACGCGGAATAAAGTAGGCGCGCCCGCTTCGACAGCGTTAAAGGTCGCCGTAAGGCCGCATTTATAGCGGTGAACTTGGGTGGTACAGCGTAGTAAAACACGCCCCGGGATTTTTTCCCGGGGTTTTATTTTTTGTGGAGGAACCATGGAAGAGAAATTAAAAGAAATTGTCGAGCGCACTTTCTGTAAACTGGAAAGCGTCGTCGACAACAAGGAGCTGGCTTCGTTAAAAGTGGAAATACTCGGTAAAAACGGCGAGCTTACCGGCATACTCAGAAATCTTAAAGATTTGCCTGCCGACAAACGACCTATGGCGGGAAAGCTTGTAAACGACGCCAGAGTCCGTCTTGAGGAGGCTTTCGACGGTAAATTTAAAAAACTGTACGAAGAGGAGCTTTCCAAAAAGCTTGAAGAGGAAAAAATAGACATTACAATCGAGGGCAGCGACAGAAAGAAAGGCGGATTGCATCCGTTGACCATTGTAAAAAATTCCGTTATCGATTTCTTTTCTTCACTCGGATTCATGGTGGTAGACAGTCCTGAAATTGAAACGGACTATTACAATTTTAAAGCTTTGAATACTCCCGATAATCATCCTGCGCGCGATATGCAGGATACATTTTACGTTACTTCGAACATTTTGCTGAGAACGCAGACTTCCGCGGGGCAGATACGCACAATGGAAAGAATCAAGCCGCCCATCAAAATGATAAACATCGGAAGGGTGTTCCGCGCCGATGACGTTGACGCAACACATTCTCCCGTATTTCATCAGATAGAAGGGCTTGTTGTTGACAATCATATAACCATGTGCGACCTTAAAGGAATTTTGGACAGATTTGCAAGATTTTTCTTTGGTGAAAACACCAAAACAAGATTCAGACCGTCATACTTTCCCTTTACCGAACCCAGCGTTGAGGTGGACGCGTCTTGTCCTTATTGCGGAGGGCAAGGATGCCGCGTTTGTAAGGGTACGGGCTGGATTGAAATTCTGGGCGCCGGCATGGTCAACAGAAACGTGCTTAAAAACTGCGACATAGACCCCGACGAATATACGGGCTTTGCTTTCGGTATAGGTCTTGACCGAATTACTGTTATAAGGTACGGCATCAACGATATGCGTCTGGAATTTGAAAACGATTTGCGTTTTTTAAAGCAGTTTAACTGAAGGGGAGGCATGAAACTATGAAATTACCGCTTGGATGGTTAAAAGAATTTGTTAATATCGACGTAACACCTGAGGAACTTTCCCAAAAACTTCTCGGGATAGGTTTTGAGGTGGAAGAAATAATTTATACCGGTAAAAATATCGAAAACGTCGTTGTGGGAAAAATTATTGACATAAAAAAGCACTTTTCTGCAGATAAATTGCAAGTTTGCACCGTAGACGTCGGAAAAGAAATCACTACGATAGTTACCGCCGCAACAAACGTCAGCGTAGGCGACAAGGTTCCCGTCGCGCTTAACGATTCGGTTTTGCCTACGGGGAAACACATAGTATCCAGCGAACTTCGCGGGGTTATGAGTTACGGCATGTTCTGTTCCGGTGCGGAACTTATGATTGACGACAACGTAATAGAAGGGGCGGAAGTTAACGGAATTCTGATTTTGCCGCCCGATACCGAAATAGGCAAAGACATTAAGGATGTACTGGGCTTGAATGAATACGTTCTCGATATTTCCGTTACGGCAAACCGTGCGGATTGTCAGTCCGTTTACGGCATGGCGCGTGAAATTGCTGCTTTGTACGGCAAAAAAGCAAAAAAGCCGTCCTTAAATTATAAGGAATATGATTCGGTTGGTTTGTCCATTCCGTCCGCAAAGGTTGAAGACAAAAAAGTTTGCTCTTTGTATACGGGCAGGCTTATTACGGATATAAATATAGAAAAATCTCCTAAGTGGATGCGCGACAGGCTTCGCCAGGTCGGAATTCGTCCCATAAATAATATCGTCGATATAACCAATTACGTTCTGATGGAAGTAGGCCAGCCGCTTCACGCATTCGATTTGCGTCTTATCGAAGGGCAAATTAACGTAAGACACGCGTTCGACGGCGAGAAAATAGTGGCTTTGGACGGAAAGGAATACAAGCTTAACCCGCATATGCTTGTAATTGCGGACGACAAAAAGGCAGTTGCCATTGCCGGCGTCATGGGCGGCGAATACAGCGGAATCAATAACGAAACTAAGAATGTTTTTCTTGAGGCGGCGCGTTTTGCCAAGGAAAGCGTCAGGGGTACGTCAAGGGCTCTTGGGCTCAGATCCGATTCTTCGGCGCGTTACGAAAAAGGCGTGGATTGGACAAGTGTCGAGCTTGGACGCGAGCGCGCACTAAGCTTATTTTACAAACTTAAAGCCGGTAAAATCACTTCGCTTAAAACCGAGGACGGTGCTCCTGCTCCCGAAACAAAAGTTATCGAAACTTCGGCAAGCAAAATCAACGACCTTTTCGGTATCGAAGTCAAACAGTCCGTAATGGCTAAAATTCTTAAATCTTTGGAATTCGGCGTGGAACTTCGCGGCGACAAAATAATATGTTCGGTTCCGCTGTTCCGCGAGGACGTGGATAATTATACCGATCTTGCCGAGGAGGTTATAAGGTTTTACGGCTATGATTACTTGCGGTCGGATCTTATTAAGGACGCTCATCCCACTAACGGAGGGATGACGGTAAGGCAGAAAAATCTTAACGCGATAAGAAATACCATGACGTCCTTCGGTGCGTTCGAGTGTTATACTTATTCATTTATAAATTATAAACAATACGATAAATTAAGATATCCTGAATTTGCGCCCGAAAGGAACGTTATACGTCTTCTCAATCCTTTAAGCGAAGAATTTGCGGTAATGCGCACTCAGCTTGTGGGCAGTATGCTTAATGCCGTAAGCACCAATCTCAGCCGCAAAAACGGGGAGTTCAGGTTGTTCGAATTGTCTAAAATTTATCTGCCTGAAAAATTACCGCTTGAGAAATTGCCTGAAGAGCACGACGTATTATGCGTTGCGTATTGCGGTAAAGATGAAACTTTCTATAAGCTTAAAGCTGCCGTTTGCGAAGTGCTTGATGGTTTTGTCGATTACTCGATAAAAAGGACGGTTGCGCCTTATCTGCATCCGGGAATTGGCGCGGATATTGAGTGCGACGGGAAGATTATAGGTTCTTTCGGTAAAATTCATCCTGTGGTTGCCGACGCGTACGGTATTCACGGCGACGTATATGTGGCGCAAATAGATCTCAGCGGTTTTATAGAAAAAAGTAAACCAATCGTCAAATTCCGTCCGTTACCTAAATTTCCCATAGTAGACAGGGATCTTGCCGTAATCGTTGATGATAAATATACGGTCGGGGAAATTGCCGATTGCATAAAAAATTCTTGCGCGCTTTGCGAGTCGGTTGCTTTGTTTGACGTTTATAAAGGCGAGCAAATTGAGTCGGGGCATAAAAGTCTTGCTTTCAGCATTAAACTGAGATCGGATGAAAAAACTCTTGTCGACTCTCAGATACAGGAATGTATGAATTCTATAATGCAGGCTTTAAGCGAAAAATTCGACGCAAAGTTGAGATAACGGATTTTGGAAAGAGTAAAGAGAATGGAAATTCTTGCGCCTGCCGGAAGTTTTTCCGCGCTGAAAGCCGCTGTAATTAACGGAGCCGATGCCGTATATTTGGGTGCATCGGCTTTCAGTGCGCGTGCTAAAGCTGCGAATTTCAGTGAAAAAGAGTTGGCTTCGGCGGTCAGATATTGTCATCTTTTTAATGTAAAAGTGTATCTTGCGGTAAATACCGTTATAAAGCTTTCTGAGTATAAGGAGGCTTTATCTACGATAAAATATGCCGATTCTGTCGGTGTGGACGCTTTTATTCTTCAAGATTTACCATTTATCGCATATTTGCATAGTACTATGCCAGACATAACTATACATTTAAGCACTCAAGCGGGTGTTCATAATCTTGAGGGAGCGCTTGCCGCCGAAAAACTCGGAGTGAGCAGAGTAATTTTATCGCGCGAAACTTTAATTGAAGATGTCAGAAAAATAACAGCGCATACTAAACTTGAAACCGAATTTTTCGTTCACGGCGCTCTTTGTGTGGCTTTTTCGGGTAATTGTTATTTTTCTTCCATGATTGCGGGTTTAAGCGGTAACCGCGGCAGGTGTCTTCAGTTTTGCCGTAAAAAATATGAAATAAACGGCAAAAAGGGTTACTGGCTTTCGGCAAAGGATTTGGATTTATCTGATAAAATTAACGAATTGCGCGATGCGGGCGTATGTTCGTTGAAAATCGAAGGAAGAATGCGTCGTCCCGAATATGTAGGTGAGGCAGTCCGTCATTATAAAGCGCTTGTCGGGGGAAAGCAAGACTCGGAAGAAAACTTAAAAAAATTATTTAATCGAGGCAATTCCTGCACTGCATATTTAAATAATCCGACCGAAAATGTAATTTATCCATATACCCAGGGACATATGGGTGTTGAAATCGGGAAAGTAACGGAAGTTTGCGGTAAAAAAGCGATACTTAATTTGCGTAGTCCGCTAAAAAGGGGTGACGGATTAAAGTTTTTGCGTAATAAAACGGAAGTCGGTTCTTCTTTGGTTTCCTCAAACGGAAACTGTGTAGGTTATGAAGGAAATTTAAGAAAAGGCGACATTGTAAATCTTACGACCGATGTGAAGCTGATGGACGAAATAAATGCCAGAAGCAGGTTTGTGTCGATCGATGTAAAAGTTTTTTCTACGGTAGGGAATCCGCTAAAGGTTGAATTGAGTTGTGGCGGGTATAAATTGTCGTTTTCATCGGATTTTGAAGCTGCACGGGCGGAAAAAAGTCCGTTGACGGAAAAGGATTTTAAAGAATGTTTTTTGAAAACCGGCAATACGTATTTTTTACTTAAAAACTTTGAGTGTGATACGGACGATGAGGTTTTTGTGCTCAAGTCTATGCTTAACGAATTCAGGCGCAAGGTTTATTCGGATTTCGAGAATTTTTTGATTTCGGAATACAACAAACGCCGAGATGGTGATAAGCTTGAGAAATTTACTTTTGATAAAGACTACTTAAACTCAAATGACAATGATTTGCGCTTGATTAACGGTAGTGTAATGGTTCAGGTTGATAATCTTTCGTTGCTAATGGATTGTTTGGATTTATACGATTATGCGGCTTATTTTCCTAAAGTATATGATGAAAAAGTTGCATTCGATATAGAAAAGTTTGAAAGCGAAACGGGCAAATTGGTGTTTCTGACGCTTCCTAATGTGTTGCGCGGAGGCGACGTTGAAAACATCAAGAAAATATTGGCTTCGTCTGCCGTAAAAAACGTTATTGTCAATAATATCGGCGGTTTAGAGTTGGCTAAAGGTAAAAATACGATATGGGGCCCTATGATGAATCTGGTTAATCCTGATTTTCGCGTGCTTAAAATACTGTCGCCCGAATATGACGAAAATAAATTCGGTGATAATTTTGTTTATATATACGGTTATTTGCCGCTTATGACTTTTTCTCATTGCCCCAAAAAAAGTATTAATAACGGAAAGTGCGTGAGCTGCAAAGGCGAGGATTTGTCCATAAAAGACGAAACCGGAAAGGTTTTTCTTCTTAGAAATTACAGAATAAAATATTGTTACTCTCAATTGCTTAACTGTAATGTTCTGGACAACATTTCCGAGTGCAAAAAGCGCGGAGTTAAAAACAAATTTGTTGATTTAATCGGGGTTGGGGGAGATGCGAAAGAAATACTTATGTCGCTTAAAAACGGCAAAAGTAATTCCTTGAATTCTACACATGGCTATTTTAATAAAAAGCTTTTGTAAATAAGGTTCCTTGCTTAAGCGTGAGTTTTGTCGGATTGCTATACAAAAATACTGAATAAGTTTGATTTGTGTGCTTTTGAATTTGACGATACGTTTGACCCGGTTGTATAATGTTCCTATAGCTATGACGGCTCTGTTTGTATTTTGTTGTTGCGATTGTTTGTGTTGATTTGATTCTATTGTTTTTTTGTTGCGGAGAGATTTAGTAATATGCTTAATGAGAGAACAATTAATCTACTTGAATTTGACAAGGTCAAAGAGTCAGTGGGCGCGTTGTCTGCCTCGGAAAGGGCGCGAAAACAAATAACGGAAAGCGCGCCTTCTTTTGACGTGTATGAAATAGAAAGGAATCTTGCTCTTACTCGGGAAGCCGATATGATGCTTAATAAATTTGCGTTAAACCCTGTTGTTGCGTTTGATGATGTTGACGATGTGTTGGAAAAATCGAAAAAAGATTCCGTTTTATCCATGGGTGAACTGCTTAAAGTCGGCAGATTGCTGCGCAGTGCGCGGATTGCCCAAAGTACGGTTGCGTCGGCGCCTGAGGAAATAGTTCTTCTTAAATCCGTCACTGAAAACATTGTGCTTGACAGATCTCTTGAAAAAAATATTTTCGATTGCATTTTAAGTGACAATGAAATGAGTGACAATGCAAGCGATAAACTTTTTGCTTTAAGAAGAAAGATACTTAATCTCAATGTAAAACTGAAAGAAAAATTATTAAGCTATACTCGAAACAATAATTCTTCCAAATATTTGCAGGATAATCTGGTTACGGTGCGTGAGGGAAGATATGTGTTGCCCGTTAAATCGGAATGCAGGGGTAACGTTCCCGGACTTATGCATGACAAATCGGCTACCGGTTCGACTGTGTTTATCGAGCCTTTTGCTATTGTGGAACTGAATAACGAATTAAAATTTGCCGTTTCGGAAGAACAGGCTGAGGTGGAAAGGATTCTTTATGAGTTCTCAAAACGCGTTGCGCTTTCCGCTGATATGCTTTATGTTAGTCAAAATGCTTGTACTATATTAGACATAGTATTCTGTAAGGCGAAGTATTCTATTAAAATAAACGGGGTTTTCCCTGAAATTTCGGACAAAAAACAGATATTTTTATCGCAATCAAGACATCCGTTGATAGACAAAGACAAAGTTGTACCTGTTGACATTGAATTGGGCGAAAAATTCGGAATACTTCTTATAACAGGACCCAATACCGGAGGTAAAACGGTTTCATTAAAAACCGTGGGACTTTTTTGCCTTATGGCTTATTTCGGATTGTATTTGCCTTGCACTGAGGCGCGTTTGCATGTTTTTGACGATATATTTTGCGATATCGGTGACGAACAAAGTATCGAAAACGAGCTTAGCACTTTTTCTTCGCATATAAACAACATTATCGGTATAACGGAAAAAATGACGGAAAATTCGCTGGTGCTTCTGGACGAAGTAGGCGGCGGAACAGATCCTACGGAGGGCGCCGCGCTTGCCGTGGGGATAGTAAAATATATAGAAAAAAAGAAAGCTTTGGCGTTATTGACTACCCATTACAGCGAACTTAAGGAATACGCTTTAATATCTTCTTATGCGGAAAACGCCTGTATGCAATTTGATGAAAACACTCTTAAACCGACTTATAAGTTAATTATAGGTATGCCCGGTACGAGTAACGCACTTAAAACCGCCAAACGCCTTGGATTAAATGATTTCATTATAAATGAAGCAAAGCGTGCGCTGAGCGAAGAGAAAGTCAGATTTGAAAACATTCTGCAAAATGCGGAAAAAATAAAAAACGAATCCATTTCCGAACTTGAGGAAACCAGAAAACTGAAGCACATTGCACAAATCGAAAGGGCTGAAATTGCCGAAAAGCAAGCAAAGTTGGACGCAGCGCTTGAAAAAATCAAAAGCAATGCCGCCGCCGAGACCAAAAGACTTGTTTCAAACTCGGTTGAAAAAGCCAATGATATTATTGAGCAGATGAAACAGGCTTTGCTGCGCGCTGACGAAGCGGCGTTACTTGAAGCGAAAAAACTTCGTTCGGGGCTTGAAGATCTTGCATACAGACTAAACGAAGAGAAAAACGTCGTTATTTGTGAGGATATAACCGACGGTGAAATCGCACCGGGAAAAACGGTAATCGTAAAAAGTTTAGGAGCGACGGGAACGGTTAAAACCATTAATTCAAAGCGTCGTGAAGCAGAAATTCTGGTCGGAGCCGTAAAAACAAAAATTTCTTTTGGCGACCTTGGTAAGCCCGTAAAACAATCGGAGTTTGATGAACGTGGCAAGATAGCCAAGAAAAACGTTAAATTCCATGCAAAATCGGATAAATCGACATCGAATAATTCGGGTGCCGACTCTTCTTCATCGGGGTTCAGCGAAATCGAAGTTAAAGTCTTAGGTATGACCGTAAGCGAGGCCATAGAAGCCATAGAGCCGTACATTATATCTATGAATAATGAAAACGGAGCCAAAATTTTGAAAATAGTTCACGGAAAAGGAACGGGAGCGCTTGCGAGAGGTATACAAAATTACCTGAAGAAAAATTCTCTTGTTTCCGAATTCCGTTACGGAAGGTACGGAGAGGGCGATAACGGCGTTACTTTTGCTACGATAAAATAAACAAGCGTAAAGCAAAATTTCGGGATTTTTACTTTAATCGTTTTAAATTGCGGAGTTTTTATGTTATACTTGTAAAACCGATACAATCTTTCAAGAGGCGATATGGAGATTTTTTTTGAAAAAAACGTTGTCAACGAAAATATTGACAAACATAAGAAGAGAAACGTTGTTTTTAACGTTATAAGAATACTGTCGATAGTCATTCTGGTTATCGAAATTTATTTTATTCTCAGTTTTCAGGGAATTCCCGTCGATCAAGGCGCGTTGGCGGTAGTGTTAAGCATTCTGTTTTCGGTAATCATGATATTGCCGCCTATAACCTCCATAGTTTTATTCAGTATGTTGCTTTCAAGGCTTAATGCGGAATACGACTATTATATTGCGGGCGACGTTTTCAGAGTGATGCAGGTTCTTAACAGAAAGAAACGTAAAAAATTTTTGGAAGCATCTATGTCCGCAATTTCGGAGGTCGGTACTTTGGAAAGTGAAAATTTCGAAAGATATAATATCGATAAAAGCATAAAAAAAATGAACGCTTTTTGCAACGACGATTCGCTTTTAGGCTACATTTACTTTTCTCTTGACGGCGAAAAAAAATTATTGATTCTGGAATTGGACGACGAGTTTTTGTTTGCTTTGCGAAAAGCTTTGCCTATGTCTGTTTTGGACAATTCGGTTAAAAAAATTATTCTTGAGGCCGCTAAGAAAAATGATATATCTTGACAATGCCGCAACTATGCCCGTATATAAAGAAGCCGTCGACGCGATAAACAATGCGGTTACGGCGGATTTTTACAATCCTTCCTCGACGTATCCCGGCGGAATAAAGGTTAAAAGACTTATTTCCGCAGCGAGGGCTGATTTATCTTCCATGCTTGACTGTAACCCGAGCGAAATGTATTTCACTTCCTGTGCAACCGAGTCGAATAACTGGGCGCTTAATTGCGGATTTAAAAACAACAGAGGCAATATTGTTGTGGGCGGAGGAGAACATTCGGGCGTTTACGAATGTGCAAAAGAACTGAAAAACAAAGGATTTGACGTAAGGTTTGCAAAAATTAATTCTTGCGGACTTGTGGACAACGATTCGCTTCTGTCCCTTGTCGACAAAAACACCTGTCTTGTTTCCGTAATGCACGTTTCCAACGAAACAGGGGCGACCAACGACATAGCTTCTTTGTCGGCGGCCGTAAAAGCAATAAATCCCAAA
Source organism: uncultured Eubacteriales bacterium (assembly GCA_900543755.1). Taxonomy (GTDB): domain Bacteria; phylum Bacillota; class Clostridia; order Christensenellales; family Pumilibacteraceae; genus UBA10677. Next base: position 11,940 of record UQSP01000029.1, on the reverse strand, counting down.
ATAATATTTCATTCGGACGGAGTGCAGGCTTTTCTTAAAACCGATTGCAGTGTAAAGCGTTCGGGCGTTGATCTTTATAGCGTAAGCGGACACAAAATAGGCGCCCCGAAAGGTATAGGAGCGCTGTATATATCCTCGAAAATAACTTTGCGACCGTTTATTTTCGGCGGCGGGCAGGAAAGCGGAATGCGTTCTGGGACAGAAAACGTTTTGGGAATAGTTGCTTTTGCCGCCGCGGCGAAAAAATTTCGCGAAGAGTTCGATAATGAAAAAATAAAAGAGCTTAACTCTGTACTTTTCCGCGAACTTGAGAAAATCGACCGCATGACGGTTATAGCGAAAGACGCTTATCGCACGGGAATGATTACTGTTTTTTCCGCGGAAGGAACAAAGTCGGAAATAATACAGTCGATGTGTGCGGATGACGGCGTTATAATAGGACGCGGCTCCGCTTGTTCAAGCCGTCACGGAGGCAACAGGGTTCTGGCTGAAGCCGGGTTTGACAAAAGAGTCATAGACGGAGCGTTGAGATTAAGTCTTTCGCCCGAAACACAAACAAAAGACATTGTAAAAGCCGTCGCGGTAATTGCCGCGAATATAGAAAAATTAAGAGGTAACAAAATTGGATAGAGTAATACTTCTCCGATACGGCGAAATTCATCTTAAAGGCAAAAACAAGAAATTTTTCGAAGATAAGCTTATCGGTAACATTAAGCAGAAACTTGACGGACTTGATTACCGTTTTTCTTATAAAAGAAGTCGTTATGTAATTTCAGATTACCGTCCCGAAACGGAAAACGAGATAATAGAACGCTTGCGCAAAGTATTCGGACTTCATTCGTTGAGCGTTGCGGAATCGACTAAAACCGACCTTGAGGCTATAACGGAAACTGCCGTTGCGCTTTCGAAAAAAAGCGGGAAATTCAGGGTCAGCGTAAACAGAGCGGATAAAACTTTCCCCATGAACTCGGTGGAAACGGCTAAATATCTGGGCGGTAAAATTTTAAATAGCAATCCGAATCTTACGGTTGACTTGTTTGAACCGGATTTTGTGGTTAACGTGGATATAAGAGAAGACGGCGGTACTTTCATATATACCGATAAAATCGCATGCGCAAACGGTATGCCCGTAGGCTGCGCGGGTAAAGGATTGCTGATGCTTTCGGGCGGAATCGACAGTCCCGTTGCGGGATATATGATGGCTAAACGTGGGTTGAAACTGGACGCCGTTCATTTCCATTCCTATCCTTATACAAGTGAGCTTGCAAAGCAAAAAGTTGTGGATCTTGCCAAAATTATGTCCGACTATACGGGTGAAATAACGCTTATGTGCGTACCGTTTACCAAAATTCAGGAAGAAATTCACCGTTGTTGCGACACTTCGTACATGATTACTTTGGTGAGAAGATTTATGATGCGGATTGCCGAGCGAATTGCTTTAATGCGCGGCTGTAAGTGCTTGGTTAACGGAGAAAGCCTTGGCCAGGTTGCGAGTCAGACGCTTGAAAGCATTTGCGTAACCAATTCCATGATAAAAGAACTGCCTGTATTTCGTCCGCTTATCGGATTGGATAAGGATGAAATAATAGAAATTTCCAAAAAAATAGGTACTTTCGATACGTCGATTTTACCGTATGAAGATTGCTGTACCGTATTTCTGCCTGACGCTCCCGTTACTCATCCTACCATAAACCGTGCGGAAAGAGAAGAGAGCAGATTGCATGATATCGACAAACTGATTGACGAAGCTGTGGAAAATATCGAAATTATCCGTTCCTGAAACTGCTTAATTCAGCGGTTTCAGTCTATAATTTGAAAGTTGTCGAAATCGTCGAGAGGCGACTCTTTTTCAATGTAAGTTTGCGGCGTCGAATAAACCAAAGGCATATTGTCGGATGAGAAATGCACTTTTTTCCTGTTTATTTCTTTGATTTCATTGCCGGCCAGTAAAACTTTTTTGTTATTTATAAGTTCGTTAATATCTATATCCGCGCTGACAATAGTTTCAGGTGCGGTGAATTTGCTTTTGTCGTTAAGTGCGTTTAGGATTTTACGTGCGAGTTTTGCAGGCAGAGTTCCTCCGGCGCAAGAGTTGTGTAAAAGCCCGTCTTCCGCGCTTATGTGTACGGCCACGGTGTATTTGGGCGTGTAAGCCACGCAATACGCGTCGGTGTTTCCGTCCTTGTTGCCTGCTGTTCCCGTTTTTGCCGCGGCATCGCAAGTAGCGTAGCCGACTTGTTTTGCCGTGCCGATTTTGGCGCATTTTTGCAACATTTCGGTCATAAGATATGCGTTGTCTTCGGAAATAGCGCGTTTTTGCATCGAACCTTTGTCTTTGTAAACCGTTTTTCCGTCGCTGTCGATTATTTCACGCACGTATTTACCTTTTGAGTAAAGTCCGCCTGCCGCGAAAGTCCGATAAGCGTCGGTCAGTGAATTAAGAGTCAGTCCTTCCGTTAGTCCGCCTAAAGCTACGGCAAGCGTAGTGTCGTTGGGGCTGAAGGTCAAGCCGAATTTTTTGGCTATATTTTTGGATTGTTCGATTCCGTTCATTTCCATAAGCTTAACGGCAGGGATGTTAAGCGATTTTACAAGGCTGTCTTCTACGCTTACCCAGCCGTAATATTTATCGTTGAAATTTGAAGGAGACCAATTGCCGAAAGCCGTCTTTTTGTCAAGAATAGGCGTCACCGTATAAACGTTTTTTAATTCCAAAGCGGGGGCGTACGAAACAAAAGGCTTTATTGTGGAGCCGGGCTGGCGTTTCCGTCGGCTTAAATCGGCAAGCGAGTTTGCGCCGTTTGCCAAAAAACGTCCGTTTTCATTGTCGGCAATTATGATGTTTATAATCCCGTTTTCGACGCGGTTTTCTGAAATAAGCTTATCTATATGTCCCTGAAGTCCCGAGTCGTAATAACTCACGATGGTATAGCCTCCGTTAAACAGTTCGGATTTATCTATACCGAGAATATTTTCCGCTTCACAGATGCAATTATTCATATACTGATTTAAAACGTTTAATTTGTCTGAAACTCCAAGCTCTTCATTTTGTGCATTGATGCATTCGTTTTCCGAAATGTAACCTTGACTTAGCATTTTGCTTAAAACATTGTTTCTGCGGTTTAACGCGGCTTCAGGGTGAGTGTAGGGGTTAAATCGAGCGGGGTTATTTATAATTGCCGCCAAAAGCGCGCTTTCGTGAAGAAGAAGTTCGGAAGGGGACTTGTCGAATAAAACGCGGGAAGCCGTACCTATTCCGTAAATGTTGTTGCCGAAATAAAGAATGTTAAGATACATTTCCATGATTTCGTCTTTGTCGTAATTTCTTTCGAGGTCGCGCGCGATTCGGATTTCCTGAATTTTTCTTGAAATTGTTTTGTCGCTTTTAAGATGGGTGTTTTTTACAAGTTGCTGAGTAATGGTAGACGCGCCCTCTTTGAAAGAACCTGAAAAAATATTGTTTTTTGCGGCAGAAATCATTCTTAAGTAATCTACGCCGTGGTGGGAATAAAATCTTTTGTCTTCAATTGCCACAAACGCTGCGGGCGTATGTTTCGGCAGCGTTTTTATATCGGTAAAAATCTTATTGTTGTCGTAAATCGCGTCGTTTATTGCGTTCCCCGCGCCGTCGGTTACGGTAACGGTTTTGTTTACGTTTTCCAGCCTTGCCTTATCTAAAACTGCGAAACCGTTAATTCTGATTTTCGGTTCGATAAGCATTAAACCGCTGAGAAACGCTACCGCCGAAAGGGCGCATAAGACAACGGCGACGGACGCAAAGATTTTAATTCCCTTTTTCATGAGATTAGTATTTGTAACGAAGAAAGAATTTACCGCAAAAAGATTAAAAATATATAATTTTACATTCTGTCGGGTGCAAAAACGCGGCGAATTACTGTACTTTTTTGTCGCAATATTATATAATTGACTACGGAGGCCATATGCAAGGGAAATATTTTATAAATACTTACGGCTGTCAGATGAACGTTCACGAATCGGAAAAACTTGCGGGAATACTGCGTTCGCGCGGGTATACGGAGGCGGAATCTTTGAATGATGCCGATATAGTTGTTTTTAATACCTGTTGTATCCGCGAAACCGCCGAGCAACGAGTGCTTGGAAATCTGGGAATAGTCAAAAAATTGCTTGAAACCAAGCCCGGACTTAAAGTTACGGTGTGCGGTTGTATGGCCCAGAAACCCGGCGCGGAAAAAGCGCTTAAAAAAAGATGTCCTTTCATTAATATAATATTCGGCACGCATAATCTTCATAAATTCGGCGAATATCTCGACGAACTTCAACAGAAAAAATACATAAGCGAAATCTGGGAAAAAGAAGAGGGCATTGTGGAAGACGTGCCCGTATACAGGACCAGCGGCGTCAATGCTTGGGTTAACATAATGTACGGCTGCAATAATTTTTGTTCGTATTGCATTGTTCCGTATGTGCGCGGACGGGAACGCAGCCGTAACGCGGATAAAATCTGCGACGACGTAAAAAGGTTATTGGACGAAGGGTATAAAGAAATAACTCTTCTTGGTCAAAACGTCAATTCTTACGGCAACGACCTTGACGGTGAAATAAATTTTGCGCGTCTGTTGGAAAAACTTTCCGTTTTTGACGGTAAATATAAGATACGCTTTATGACTTCGCACCCCAAAGATTTATCCGAGGACGTCGTTAAAGTAATCGCTTCTTCGGACAAGCTTGCGGATTATATTCATCTTCCCGTGCAGGCGGGCAGCGACCGCATTTTAAGCCTCATGAACAGGAAGTATACGCAAAAAGACTATCTCGACAAGATAGACATGATCAGAAAATATATTCCTCACGTCGGCTTGTCAAGTGATATTATGGTGGGCTTTCCCACCGAAACCGAAGAAGATTTTCTGGAAACGGAAAAAGTCGTTAAAACGGTCGGATATAACAATCTGTTCACTTTTATTTATTCCAGAAGGTCGGGTACTCCTGCCGATAAAATGGAGCAAGTCGACTTGTCCGTAAAAAAAGACAGGATAAAAAGACTGATAGACCTGCAGTTCGATATCGGGAATCGCGAGGCGCTTAATTGCGTGGGAAAAACTTATGAGGTTTTGTGCGACGAGTGGAAAGATGGTAAAGCTAAAGGTAAATCATCGTGCGAAAAAGCAATTTCCTTCCGTTCGGTGTCAGATGTGTCGGGACAGTTTGTGCGTGTGAAAATTACGGGAACAAAGAACAATCAGCTTAAGGGGGAGCTTGTGGACTGATGGCTTTATCACCAATGATGCAGCAATACATGAAAATCAAAGAGCAGTATAAAGACACTTTGGTTTTTTACAGGCTGGGCGATTTTTATGAGATGTTTTTCGACGATGCTATCGTTGCCAGTCGGGAGCTTGAACTTACTCTTACGGGTAGGGATTGCGGGCTTACCGAGCGTGCGCCCATGTGCGGCGTGCCTTTTCATGCCGTTGAAAGTTATATCGCAAAATTATTGGAAAAGGGATATAAGGTTGCAATTTGCGAGCAAACTACAAAACCCGGCGATCAGAAGGGTATAGTGGAGCGCAAAATTATCCGCGAAGTTACTCCCGGTACTAAAATCGACAGTGAAATGCTGGTGGATAACGTCAACAATTATCTTATGTCGATATATTACAGTGAAGGGGCTGCCGGAGTATCGTGGGTGGATATTTCGACGGGTGAGTTCAATCATGTCCAAATTGACGCTCAGGTCGCTTTAAACCTCAACGAATTGCTTGCAAGGGTTGCGCCTTCCGAAATTATCTGCAACGGAGAAATGTTTGCACGTTCAACCGAACTTTCGATTGTAAAATTCGGCGGAGTTTGTCCTTTTTCCGCCTTTGACGAAAGTGCTTTTGCTTATGAAAACGCTTTTGAATGCGTTAAAGAAAATCTCAAGGACTGGAAAACTCTTTCCGATAAGAAACTTTGCGTTTGTTCGTCCGGTGCTTTGCTTGAGTATCTTAAACGCACTCAGAAGCGCACATTAAAACATATTTCTCGTTCCGTTCTGGAAAAATCGGAAGATTTTATGGGCATCGATGCCAGCGCGAGAAAAACTCTGGAACTTGTTTCGTTATACGGCGAAAACAAAAACAGGGGGTCGTTATATTGGTTTCTGAATCACACCGTCACCGGAATGGGCGCGCGTTTGATGCGGCAATGGATTGAAAAGCCTTGTCGCTCCATGAATGAAATCAACGCAAGGCTGGACGCTGTGGAATACCTCAAAAACAACCCCGATATAGCCCTTTCGATGAAAGATAATCTTGCGCTTATCCGCGATATAGAGAGAATAGCGGGAAGGGCGTCTTACGGAAATATTTCACCGAAAGACTGCAGGTGTCTTGGGGATTCGTTGGTCGCATTGAAAAACGTTGTATCGATTTGTTCGGCTGACGTAAAGGAACCTTTAATAAAAAGGCTTGCAGAGGAAATAGCGGATTTTTCCGAATTGTCCGATTTGTTGATCAGCGCTATCGAGCCTTCGCCTTCTTCGCTTGTGCGTGACGGCGGCGTAATTGCCGACGGATTCGATAAAGAGCTTGACGAATACCGGAATATTCATACCAATTCTAAAAGTCTGCTTAAAAAAATCGAGGAAAACGAAAGGCTTTCTACGGGAATAAAAAATCTTAAAATATCATACAACAGGGTATTCGGGTATTACATAGAAGTATCTAAATCGCAGCTTAACCAAGTCCCTTACAGATACATAAGGCGTCAGACTCTTACCAACGGCGAACGTTTTGTTACCGAAGAACTTAAAGACCTTGAGTCCAAAATACTAAACGCGGAGGAATATGCCAAAGCGCGCGAGGCGTATCTGTTTGAAAAAATAGTCGCAAAAATAAACGAATATGTCGAAAACATTCTTGAGGGGGCTAAACGCGTAGCTTATCTCGATTGTTTGGTTTCGCATGCGGAAGTTGCGGGTTATACGGGTTACGTAAAGCCGAAAATAAGCGGCGATATAAAAGAAATAAAGATTTCCGAGGGGCGCCATTGCGTAGTGGAAAAACTACTAAGTTCGGAAAGTTTTGTGCCCAACGACACTTATCTCGATGCTGACGAAAACAGGACAATGCTTATAACTGGACCGAATATGGCGGGAAAAAGCATTTACATGCGACAAGTCGCCATAATCGTTATAATGGCGCATATGGGGTGTTTTGTTCCTGCAAAATCCGCCGAAATTTGTCCCGTGGATAAAATTTTTACCAGGGTGGGTGCAAGTGACGACTTGAGTACGGGAAGAAGTACTTTCATGGTTGAAATGTCAGAGGTTGCAAACATTCTGGAAAACGCAACGGACCAAAGCCTTTTGCTTCTGGATGAAATCGGCAGGGGAACGGCGACTTTTGACGGGCTGAGTATTGCTTGGGCTATTATAGACTATATAACCTCACACTTAAAAGCCAAAACGCTTTTTTCCACGCATTATCATGAACTTACCGAGCTTGAAGGTGTGTACGAGGGGCTCAAAAATTATAAAATGACTGTTCGCGAATTCCACGGAAATATAATTTTTACCAGAAGATTATTAAGAGGAAGCGCAAACAAAAGTTTCGGAATTGAAGTTGCGGGGCTTGCAGGGTTGCCTGAAAGCGTACTTAAAAAAGCCCGGGAACTGTTGAAAAAATTGGAAAGTTCGGATATAGCGAGAAAAGAAAAGGAAAACAACAATTATCAGCTTTCCATATTCTCGGACAACTCAAACTCTGAAATGATTTCGATTCTTAAAGAAATAAACATGGATGACCTTACGCCTCGTAAGGCTTTCGATATTCTCTATGATATTAAGGAGAAGCTTGAAAATGACAGAAATTAACGTGCTTGACAAATCGGTTTTTAATCGAATTGCGGCAGGCGAAGTCGTAGACAGGCCGTGTTCCGTCGTTAAAGAACTTGTGGAAAACAGCATAGATGCAGGCGCCACGTCGATTTCGGCCACCGTCAAGGGCGGAGGCATCAAATATATTCGAGTATCCGATAACGGCAGGGGAATAGCTAAAGACGACCTTAAAACCGCATTTTTACCGCATGCGACAAGCAAAATAAAATGCGTTGAAGATCTTGATAAAATTTCCACACTGGGTTTCAGGGGTGAGGCTTTACCCAGTATCGCGTCCGTATCAAAGGTTACCGTCGTGACAAGGAGAAACGGGGACGATTTCGGAACGAGGTATGTCGTTGATAACGGAAACGAACTTGATTTCGGGGAAATGGGCGCGCCTTTAGGCACAAGCGTAACCGTGGAAAACCTGTTTGAACGCATTCCCGCGCGTAAAAAGTTTCTCTCGAAAGAACTTACGGAAGAAAATGCGATAACAAATCTTATTTCAAGATTTATTCTTGCAAATAATAAAGTTTCATTTAAGTATACTGTTAACGACAAAATTGTTTTTAATTCTTTGGGAGAAGGGGCAAAAAGCGCTATTGAAACGGTTTACGGTCGCGATTATCTGTCAAATATGATAGAAATACATAGTACTATGTCAGACATAGTACTTCAAGGCTTTGTCAATAAACCTTCGTTCAGCAAACATTCCAAAGCTTTTCAGACGCTGATTGTCAACGGAAGATACGTTTTAAACGACGATATTTCTTATACTGTTTACGGTTGTTATCAAAAATACCTTATGACCCGTCAGTATCCGACTTATGTTTTGTATTTGGACTTACCGTATGATTTTGTCGATGTAAATGTACATCCGAATAAAATGGAAGTTAAATTTGCAGTGCCGGCAATAATAAAAAAGCTTGTATCTGACGCTGTCAAACAACAGGTTATAGAGGCTGTTTCGGTACCCAAAGAAATCGAAGGCGTTTTTAATTTAACTGATACGAAAAATGATCGGTTAAACCGCGATGACGATATTTTTACTTCTCATGTTTTTAAATCAGAAAATGATATATCTTTAACACAGAAGGAAAATGTTTCAGCAGAAATCGTTAATGAAATTTTGCCCGAAAAGAATAAAGACGATAACGGTATCCGTTTTTCTGAAAAAAAAGAATTTTCTTCTACCCAAAACCCAACCAGAATCACAAGCGAATCACTTGGCGAAACTTCTTCCGTAAGGATAATTTCGCGCTTTACGGAAAGAAATACTGAAAAACTTAGCGAGCCTACTTTAAGCGATGCGTTTTTTACTTTAAAAGACAAATCTTACGGCGAACAGATTCATTTTAATATCGGAGAAAACACTAAAATTGCAGGCAAACTTTTCAATACCTATATAATGGTCGAGCAAGGCGACAGCCTATATCTTATCGATCAGCACGCCGCGCATGAAAAGTTATTGTACGACAGATTAATTGTGCAGTTCGATATGGGCAAGGTGTCGGTTCAAAATATGCTTATTCCTTATTCGTTTACCGTATCGGAAAGGGAAAGCGAGTTGTTGGATGAAAATGCGGAAATGTTAAAAAAAGCAGGCTTTGAAATCGTTAAAGACGGCAATAAAATCAATAAATATTACTTAAAATCACTGCCTTTGTGTTGTAGCGGATTAAATGCTCAAAACTTTATTTCGGATTTTCTTAAAGAAAACTTTTCCGATAACGTGCCTTTGTTGCCCGACGTTTTAAAGGAAAAATTAATGCAATCCGCATGTAAAGCGGCAACAAAAGGCGAGGACGACTTGTCTGACGCTGAAATAAAGTCTCTCGTTAAACAAATGAGTAATGAAACAAGAGAACTTTTTTGTCCGCACGGGCGCCCGATTATGATTAAACTTACCAGGTACGAAATAGAAAAATGGTTCAAGCGCATAGTATGAAAAAACCTAAAATCGTCATTATAGGAGGGCCGACAGCGTCAGGAAAATCCGCGTTTGCCGTTCAATGTGCTTTACGCTTTAACGGTGAAGTTATAAGTGCCGATTCCATGCAGATTTATCGTTATATGGATATAGGGACGGGTAAAATTACCGAATCGGAGAAGAACGGAATTGCGCATCACATGATTGACATTGTGCAGCCGAATGAAAATTACTCCGTAGGTTTATACCTACAAACAGCAAAAGAACAAATACAAGAAATTTTATCTCGAGGAAAGTTACCTGTAATTGCCGGCGGTACGGGTTTATATATTAACGCAATAATTAACGGTTTAAATTTTTCCGATGCTGAACGATCTGAAGAAGTAAGAAATAAGTGGAAAAATTTAGCTTCTCAATACGGAAATCTTTATGTTTATGAGAAATTAAAAGAAATAGATAAATTGTCCGCGGAAAAAATAAGTGTCAACGACATTAAGCGGATTATAAGAGCTTTGGAGATTTATGAAGTTACCGGCAAAAAGAAGTCGGAGTCCGCTTGTGAAAACGAATGTGAATATGACTATAAATTCTTTATAATCGATTGCGACAGAACGGAGCTTTATAAAAAAATAAACGATAGAGTAGATAAAATGTTTGCAGACGGATTGATGGCTGAGGCCGAAAATTTGCGACGCTATGAAAATTGCCAAAGCATGCAGGCAATAGGATATAAGCAAATTTATGAATGTTATGCGGGAAAATATTCCGACGAAACTGCGCTTAAAGATGAAATTAAAAAACTGACAAGGCATTACGCCAAAAGACAACTTACTTTTTTTAAAGGTATGAAAGCCGAAAAATCATGGATAAAACCATCTGATTTTGAAAAAGCTTTTGAGGAAATAAACCAATTTATTATTGATTGAGTTATTATTATGGAATTAAATAAACTTATCTTGCAAGCAGAACAAGATCTTAAAGAAACATTTTCTTATATTGAAAATATTGCGTTATATAACCAAAACAAGGTGCTTGAAGCTTTCAGAAAAAATCAGATAGCTTTAAGACATTTTGCGCCCACAACCGGTTACGGATACGACGATACGGGCAGAGATACTCTTTGCAGGCTTTTTGCCGACGTTTTTTGCGCGGAAAGCGCTATAGTTTCTCCGCTGATTGCAAACGGAACGCATGCTATCAGTACGGCGCTTTTCGGAATATTGCGTCCGGGCGATACGCTTTACAGCGTTACGGGCAATCCGTACGACACGTTGCTTGACGTTGTTTCGGGCGTCGGTATAGGCTCTTTAAAAGAATTCGGTATAAAATTTGATAAAACCGAGCTGAAAGAGAACGGCGAAATTGATTTGGAGCAAGTAAAGGATAAAGTTACAAAACTTAAACCCGCTGCAGTATTTATTCAAAGATCGCGAGGGTATAATTGGAGAAAAGCATTATCTGTTTTGGAAATAAAAAATGTTGTCTGCGCAGTTAAAAAAATAGGCGATATTCCCGTGATAGTCGATAATTGTTACGGAGAATTTACCGACGAAATTGAACCCACTAACGCAGGAGCAGACATAATAGTAGGTTCTTTAATAAAAAATCCTGGAGGAGGATTGGCTCCGACGGGCGGTTATATTGCAGGAAAAAAAGAACTTATCGAAAAAATTGCATTTCGATTGACCGCTCCGGGCATAGGAATGGAAGTGGGGTCGTACGCTTACGGTTATCAATATTTTTATCAAGGGCTGTTTATGGCGCCGCATACGGTAGAACAAGCCCTTAAAGCCTCAGCGCTTTTCAGCCGAGTTTTTTCCGCTTTGAATTATGATACTTTGCCTCAAGCGGGGGAAAGACAAAACGATATCATCACTTCAATAAAATTTAACACAAAAGAGGAGCTGATAAAGTTCTGTCAAACCGTTCAGACGTATTCTCCGATTGACAGCCACGTTTTACCTGAACCGTGGGATATGCCGGGTTATAAGCATCAGGTGATAATGGCAGCAGGAGCTTTTGTTCAAGGCGCTTCAATAGAAATGAGTGCCGATGCTCCCATTAAAGAACCGTATATTGCATATTTTCAAGGGGCGCTCACGTATGAGCATGCCAAAATCTGTCTCTTATACACATCTCCGAGCCCACGAGACATGCGCAGATCTCG
>UQSP01000028.1 GCA_900543755.1 uncultured Eubacteriales bacterium | reverse complement strand
ATCTACACCCTAGAGTTCGTCGGCAGCGTCAGATGTGTATAAGAGACAGCTTCCGTAATACCTCTTAGCTGCGACGCTGAGCGCGTGCCTTGTATCTTCGCAAATTATCTGAGGAACGTCTGCTTCAACGCGTCTTTGCGCGACCACCGCCGCGGCTCCCTTTTCACAAGCCTGAGCGGCATAATCGTGGCCGTCGTTTTTTACGCCTTTAAGGCAGAAAAACAGACTTCCTTTCTCAACGCGCGCCGTATCGAAAACTATATTTTTTATTTCCGTATCGCCGTAATTTTCACATTCGTCAAGCAGTTTTGACAGTTTCATTTTTCACCGCCGTAAAATAATGTACTGATTTATTATATTTACGGTTTTGCCGCCGATATGACGGTTTAACGGATTTTATTCGGTTCTTAATAAAACAATGTCGCCCTTCTCCACTTTTTCGCCCACAAGCGGAAGAGTGGAAACTACTTTTTCGCCTTCGCCCGCAATCTCATAGTTAAGACCCAATGCTTCAAGCGCGTTGACGCATTCGTTAAGACCTTTTCCGTCGAGAAAGGGCATTTCTACGTATTCTTTTTCTTTTATCTCTTCGGTAGGAGCAATCCCTTTATAATCGAATATTTTTTTGAATACCTGCCCTACGTAAGGAGCGGCAACTATACTGCCGTAGTAAACATAGGAAGACGGCTCGTCTACGACCATGAGTATTGCGTATTGAGGGTCGGAGGCGGGAGCAAACCCCACGAAAGAAGAAACGTATTTCCCCTGCGCAATCGCGCCGTTTTCGTATTTTTGCGCGGTTCCCGTCTTGCCGCCTATACGGTAGCCGTCCACCGCCGCTTTTTTGCCGCTGCCTTCCGATACAACCGCCTCAAGCAAGGCGCGCATTTTTTCGCTTGAACTTTCGCTTAATACCCTGCGGTTTTCGTCTGAAAAAGTATAGAGTACATTGCCCATTCCGTCGGTGATGTTGTTTACAAAGTGCGGAGTGTGGTATATTCCGCCGTTAACGACCGCCGCAACACCGCTGACAAGCTGCAAGGGCGTAACGGCAACCGCCTGACCAAACCCGATACGCGCAAGGTCAACGGTTTTTACGTTTTTTTCGTTCATTAAAAGTCCCGAACTTTCGGAAAAGAAATCCACGCCCGTTTTGGAGCCGAATCCGAATTTTTCGAGGTAATCGTAAAACTTTTCGGTACCCATTCTGAGAGCAAGGTCCATAAAAACACAGTTACAGCTGTTTTTTACTCCCTCCGAAAGATGCTGCGAACCGTGGCCAATAGTCCTCCAGCACTTTATTCTCTGCCCGTCCACCATGCGGTACCCGGGACAGAAAAACGTATTTTCATCGCTTACCGCACCCGATTCTATCGCCGCGGCAGTAGTGAAAATTTTAAAAGTCGAACCGGGCTCGTATACGTCCACTATCATGGTGTTTTTGCTGTAAGCGTTAAGCATATCGACGTCGTCGCGCGGAATATCCGCAAGGTCGTAAGATGGAGTTTTAGCCATTGCCGAAATCGCACCCGTTTTTACGTCTAGCACGATCATGCTTGCGCTTAAAGCGTTCCACTCGAGTTTAGCCGCGTCCACGGCGGCTTCGGCAAAGCCCTGAATATTCACATCTATACCGCAGTTTAAGTCCGCGCCCGCAACGGCGGGGACGTACTTTGTCGTGTTGTTTACGAGTTCTACTCCGCTGTTGTCCGTGGCAGTAAGAGAAAACCCGTCAACGCCTTTCAGAAATTTATCGTAATATCCCTCAAGTCCGTTCTGACCTTCGTTGTCCGCGTTAGTATAGCCCAGCACCTGCGTTAAATACTTGCCGTAAGGATAATTACGCGCCGAATCCACCGAAAAGTAGACTCCGTCCAATCCAAGGTCGCGCAAGTAACTTCCCGTTTCGAAATCGACTCCTTTTTTAACGGTTATTTCACTGACGGTAGATTTTGATAATTTTTCCACGAGTTTGGTTTCGTCAAGATTAAGCGCGGAAGAAAGCGCCTTTGCGACTGCTGCGCGGTCAGTGACGGCACGAGGACGGACGTAAACCGTAAAAACGTCTTTACTGTCCACGATAACGTTGCCGTTACAATCGTAAATCGTGCCGCGCTTTGCCTTCAGCGGAAGGTCGCGATACCACTGCTCTGCCGCGCGGGCGGTAAGCATATCCGAAGCAAACAACTGTAAATAGCACAATCTGCCCAAAAGAGCGCAAAATAAAAAGGTTATTGATATTACAGCAATCAATAACCTCTTTCGTGTCGTAACCAAACCGTTAGTTTTCAAATTTAATTTTTAACCTCCGATAATCCCCGAAATGAAATCGCAAAACCTGTCAAAGGCATTTGTTCTTTCCTCGTAGCTCGTCTTATCGGAAATCTTTATAAGCTCAATCTTCGTAGCGTCTTCCGTTTTAACCATGCCCATTTCCGTCGCGGAACCGGTTATGGTAAGGTCGTCGCTTAAATGAGAAAGCATGGCTTCCGAATCGGCAAGCAACGCGCTTTGAGTTTTAACCTCGTTTTCAAGCGCCGCAACTTCTTTGGACGTGCCGGTAATGGCAAGCCCCGTTGCAAGCACTATAAGCGCAAGTATCAACGCCGTGGCAAGATATACGCACAGCATTATCTTCGCTTTGCTTGAAAGCTTTTGTGTATCCTTCTGCTCGCTTTCCTCGGCAGTCTCGTCGCTTTTTATGACGGGCATAAGGTCGCTTAAGTCCATCTTGGGAGTAATTCTCATCTCCTGCGCTTTTTCAGCGGCAAAAGACGCTCCCCCCGTCTGAGAAGCCGTTTCCTTAAAGGGCTTTACTTCCACTTCAGGCGAAATCGAAATATATTTTTCTTCGGGCGCAATACGTTTTACGGTACGGCTTTTAAGCGCGGTACTGCCGTTTTCAATATTAACTTCTCTTCTGGTCGTTATCATTTTATGACCCTCCCGTTTCCTTTATTACTAAACCGATTATAAAAATAAATTTTATAATTTTTCGATTACCCTTAACGTCGCGCTTGCTGCCCGTGAATTTGATATGTTTTCCTCTTTTGTGGGCTTATATTTTCCTATGAGTTTAGCCGAAGCTTTGTGATTACATACGCAAACCGGCAAACTTTTATCGCATATACAGTCCGTACAAAGCAACCTGAAAGCCTGTTTTACGATTCTGTCCTCCAGCGAGTGAAACGTAATTACCGCGAATCTCGCCTTACTCTTAAGTCTTGCCGCGATATCCTCTATCGCTTTACTTAGTCCGTCAAGTTCCCCGTTGACTTCGATACGCAAAGCCTGGAAAGTCTTTTTGGCGGGATGGCCCTGTCTGTGGTAAAACTGAGGAGTGCTTTTCTTTATCAACTCGCTGAGTTCGAGAGTGGTGCTTATGGGTTTAACCTTTCTCTCTCTCACGATACAGGCCGCAATTTTTTTTGCGAACTTTTCTTCGCCGTACTTGAAAAGTATGTCGGTAAGTTCTTCTTCGCCGTAGCCGTTGACGACATCGTAAGCCGTTAAAGCGGAATCTTTATCCATTCGCATGTCCAGCTTTCCGTCGAAACGATAGGAAAATCCGCGCTGCGGAACGTCTATCTGATGCGACGAGATGCCCAGGTCCAGAAGAGCTCCGTCGATAAAGTCGATATTCAGATTGTCGAGTACTTTTGCCGCGTCGTGAAAATTACTTTTTATCAAAGTGTAACCGCTAAGCGATTTGTCGCGAAACCTTTTTTCGGATTCCGCCAGCGCGTCTTGGTCGCGGTCAATCGCGACAAGCATGCCCCCTCTTAAAAGTATGCCCTCGGAGTGTCCGCCTCCCCCCAAAGTTCCGTCGAGGTAAATGCCGCCTTTCTTTACTTCAAGCGCATTCATACACTCTTCGAACATAACGGGAACGTGATACTCGCTCATGATTCTTTCTTAAGGCTTTTAAGACACTCGTCGAAGTCCATGTTGTCGTCTTCCACGTATGCCGCCCAACGCTCCTCACTCCAGATTTCAACGCGGTCGTATGCGCCGATGGTAACGATATTCTTGACAATCCCCGCTTTTTTTATAAGACTTTGCGGAAGAAGAATCCTTCCCTGCTTATCCTCCTCTGCAAAAACCGCACTGGAAGATATAAGTCTTAAAGCTCTGGTACGGGGCGTGTCGGCAAAATCGTCGCCGTCAAAGCTGCCCTCGAACATTTTTTTCGCCTGTTCCTTGGAAAAGACGAATAAACATCCGTTTGAGCCCCTTGTAATCATCGGGGAAACGCCTAACGCTTCTTTCAGCTTTGCGGGTATGCGAATCCTGCCTTTTTCGTCTATCTGATGATGATATTCACCGGTAAGCATATCCACTTCAGGCACCTCCCTTTTTGATTTACCTAAAGTATATCATAGTAATTTTGAAATTGCAACCACTTTTGACCACTTTTACACACTTTTTTAATTTTTTTTGTTTATTAAAACCACTTAAATGAATTTCTTGACCACTCGGATGTTTAAAAAGAAAAAACCGCATCGGCAAAACCGTCGATACGGATAATATTTTATAATTAAAACATAACTTATTTTGAAGCTGATTTCAACGCGGCAAAACGGCAAGCGCGGGCATAAACTTCGGTAAGATACATAATCGGCGACATATTTGCGTATTTGTCGTTGTCGTGTCTGTCGGGTTTGCTTGTGCGGTTAAGTTCAAAAGTCAGGATATCGTCGTAACCCGCGCGGTTAAGCCTGGCAGCTGCCTCTTTCCAGTCGATGATGCCGTCAAAAGGCAAAAGATGCAGGTCGTCCGTCCAGAAAATATGTCCGCCGAAATCGCTTATCCCCAGGTTATCGTTTAAATGCGTACACAACAGTCGGTCGCCGTATAATGCAATCATGTCCTTACCGTAATTGTAGCATTGCTCATGCCCCGAATCCCAACAGAACCCGACGTTTGCGCTATGTTTGAACCTTTCCATTACCGCGGAAAGAAACTCTTCCCCCTCCGTGTTTTCGAAAGCTATTTTCACGCCCTTTTGTTCTGCTTTTTCCACAACGCGCGAAAGACGTTCAAGCCCGATTTCATTAGGTTTATCGGGTTGGTCAAAACCGATAAAAACGTGGCTTACCACAATTTTCACGCCTGCGTCGGCAGCCGCGTTTACGCAGTCGATAAGCTCTTTAACGGCTGCTTCTCCCTCTTCGCCGTCACGCCATAAAACTCTTGTTTTATGGAACGGCGCGTGCACGGACTGATAAATCAAGCCTTTCTGCGCCGCGGCGTCCGCAAGCGCAAGCACATTTTCACGATTTTCGAATCCCGAAAAAAATGCGTCGAATCCTACCGCTTTAAACGCTTCGAGTTGTTCAAAGAGGTCAAGACCGAAATTAGGGTTTAATCCCAAGCATAATTTTTGTTTGTACATAATAAGCCGCCTATAACAAAATATCGTCAAAAAACCTTTACGGGTTTGTTTGCTATCATATCGCAGGAAGTAAGCAGATACTCTATGCCGTCTTTGTTCAAACTGCGTTTCACCCTGGAATTTTTTCCGTGAAGATGTCCGTAAACAACCGCGTCAACTTTGTATTCTTTGCACAAATCGGTAAAAGGAGAATCCTCGAAGCGGGAATTAAAGGGCGGGAAATGCATCATTACTACTATTTTATCGGCATCGGTGCGCTTTTTTGCCATATCTTGAAGCGACAGTCTGAGCCTTATAATCTCGCGGTCGTAAATTTTTTTGTCCTGATCGGTAAAAATTCCGTTTTCGGGGGTTGTCCAGCCGCGAGAGCCGCAGACAAGAACGTCGCCGAAACGCAGGCAATCGTTCTGAACCGCATAGACGCCGTAAGGAAGTATCCCGCGAAGCGCGCTTATGGAATGCCACCAATAATCGTGATTTCCGCGAAGCAATACCTTTTTGCCTTTAAAACCCGAAATGTAATTCAAATCGGGCTTGACCGCGTCCAGCGTCATTGCCCAGCTTATATCGCCCGCAATAAGCACAAGGTCTTCGTCGGCAATGTTTTCCTCCCAATATGCGGAAATTTCGTCGAGATAATTGCTCCATACCTCGCCGAAAATATCCATGGGTTTGGGATTGAATATACTTAGATGCAAATCGCTTATTGCGTAAACTTTCATTCCTGTATTATATCAAACGCAAAGTTTTTTTGCAATCGTTTGCTTCAATTTACTTAAATTAGTGTGTCCGTTAGCTAAAACAGAATTCCGAACTACGCAAACGACGGCGGAAAAACGGGTAAGCCGAAAACGCCTTCGCAACTTTCTTCATTAAACTCCTCCACTTCGGGATATTCGCAATATCCGTAGGAAGGCACAAGGATTTCCACGTTTGCAACTACACGTACTATCTGCACAATGCACGGCGTCACGGTAACACTCGTTCCGTCGGCGTTAAATGTGCCGATATTGCCCGTAACGCTTGTAGCCGCTTCGATATAATAAGGTACCACGGAATCTTCGGGCACGGAAAGCACAATATTCCTTTTTATCACAAGATTACCCGTTGCCGAGCCGCTTGCACCCAACGAATCGGTATAATAAACGGTTACGGGCGTAGTTACGTTAAAACGAAGACGTGCCCGCCTTCCCTGCAAAGAAATCACGACAAGATCGCTGACCACCGAAGCGCCGCTGCTGCGGCTGGTCACATATGTATAAGGCTGAACCGTTCCCGGCGTAAAATTACTGAGCGCTATCGTATAAGGAATGTTTCCTATTCTGGTAATACATCCGTCGAAAACCTTTTTAACCTCTATGCAAACTCTTTCGCACAGACCGCAGAGAGGATTTCCGTAAATCCTGCCCGCTGCTTTTGTATTGGTCATAAAAAAATACCTCCCGTAAAACAGACGTTTCTTATACATTCTATTTCGGGAAGTATTGTGTTGTTACTTGTTCGTTTTAAGGTAAACGCTTATTCAATAGGACAGTATACTTTCGATTTTATTAAGAACCGAATCTCTGCCCGTCCCTGAAGCGTCAACCGCAATTATGTTATCGCGGCCTATCTTCAGCGCGGAAGCAATGTCGGAAATATTGCGTGAAAGCGCGCTTTTTTTCAGTTTGTCGCATTTGGTGGCTATAACCGTAAACGGCATACGATAGTAATAAAGATATTCGGTCATCTCTTCGTCCTGACGCGTGGGAAGATGGCGGCTGTCCACAAGCAAAAGCGTATGCCGAAGATTAGGCGAATACTGAAGGTACCCCTCCATAAGCGCACCCCAATCTTCCCTGTCGGACTTTGACGCAAGCGCGTAGCCGTAACCCGGCAAATCCGCCAGTCTGAACATACCGTTGTTAAAGTCGAAAATATTGATAAGTCTGGTTCTTCCGGGCGTTGAAGAAGTCCTTGCCAGTTTGCTTTGCCCCGCAAGCATATTTATAAACGTGGATTTTCCGACGTTAGACCTTCCTGCGACGCAGATTTCGGGCAATGAACAATCGGAAGCGTATTCCGTATATTTATCCACAGCCGCAAATCCCGTTACAAACCGCGCGTTTTTTATAATCATTTTTATCCTCGGTTATTTTATTATTGCCGCGTCGAAAACCTCGTCGATTTTTGAAACAAGCAGGATTTCAACGCTTTTTTTGACCTCTTCGGGAATTTCGGAAATGTCTTTCTCGTTTTCCTTGGGAATAATAAGCGTTTTAACTCCGCTGCGGTACGCCGCAAGAGATTTTTCCTTTAATCCGCCGATGGCAAGAACTTTCCCCAAAAGCGTTATTTCGCCCGTCATGGCAATATCGCGGCTGACCTTTTTACCCGTAAGCGCGGAAAGAATGGCTGTTGCAAGCGTTATACCCGCGCTGGGACCGTCTTTCGGAGTCGCGCCTTCGGGAATGTGAATGTGAATATCGTAAGAGGTAAACATTTCTTTATCGATGTTATACCTTTTACTGCGGCTTCGAACCAGCGATAAAGCGGTACGCGCCGACTCCTTCATGACGTCGCCCATGTTGCCCGTAAGCGTAATTTCGCCTTTGCCGTCGGGTATAAGCGCCACTTCTATATTCAGCGTTACGCCGCCGACGCTGGTCCAGGCAAGGCCGGTGACAAGTCCCACGGCGTCGTCTTCGTTTTTAAGATTATCCTTATATTTTGCAGGTCCCAGATATGTCGCAAGATCGGAGGTCCTGACTTTGAACACCTTATCTTTTTTGTTCTCTTTTACGACCTTTACGGCAATCTTTCTTATAACGGTTGCGATTTCGCGCTCCAGATTTCTGACTCCGCTTTCGCGCGTGTAGCCTGAAATTATTTCGTTCATGACCGAATCGGGGACGGTTACGCTGCCCTCTTTCATTCCGTTTGCCTTAAGCTGTTTGGGGAAAAGATAGCGTTTTGCTATCTGCAGTTTTTCCGCATAGGTATATCCGCTGAGTTCTATTACTTCCATTCTGTCGAGAAGAGGCGCGGGAATAGTATCCAGCGTGTTAGCCGTGCAAACGAACATGGTTTTGGACAAATCATACGGAATTTCCAGATAATGATCTTTAAACTGAGAATTCTGATTGGGGTCAAGCACTTCCAGCATCGCGCTTGCCGGGTCGCCGCGGAAGTCGCTGGACATTTTATCGATTTCGTCCAGTAAGAACACGGGATTGTTTACCCCTGCCGTCTTCATGCCGCTTAAAATTCTGCCGGGCATGGCTCCGATATAGGTACGCCTGTGTCCGCGGATTTCCGCCTCGTCACGCACGCCGCCCAAAGACATCTGCACGAGTTTTCTGCCCGCCGCACGCGCAATGGAGGACACGATGGAAGTTTTGCCCACTCCGGGAGGGCCGACAAAGCACAGTATCGCGCCTTTCAGGTTTCCGCTAAGACTGTGGACGGCAAGATATTCGATAATGCGTTCCTTGACCTTATTCAGTCCGTAATGGTCTTCGTTTAACACTTCCTCGGCTTTGACAAGGTCGATGGGGTCGGTCGTGGACTCGTTCCACGGTAAATCCAGCATCCATTCGACATAGGTGCGAATTACTCCCGCCTCGGGAGAAGTGGGCGACATTTTATCCATTCTTCCCAGCTCTTTTTCCAATTTTTCCACGGCGTAATCGGGAAGATTTTTCTCCGCCGCTTTTTTGCGGAACTGCTCTATCTCCTCCTCGTCGTCGCCAAGCTCGGAGTGAATTGCTTTTATCTGCTCGCGCAAATAATATTCTTTCTGATTTTTATCCACGCTTTCGCGCACTTTAAGCGCAATGCGTTTTTCCGCCGCCAGTATTTCGCAAAGCGCGACAAGCCGCGTGTATATTTTTTCAAGCTGTTCGTAAACGTTGTTTGTTTCCAATAAATCCTGACGGTCCGCGTCCTTTTCGAATACAAACGCAGAAGCCGCGGCAATGAATTTTTCGGTGTCGTCGGTCTTAAGAAGCGGAAGATTTTCCTTGGGAATTTTGTGGTCGAGTTTTAAAAAGCTTTCAAGCTGATCGCTTATCGCGTGTTTTACCGCTTTAACGTCGTCTTCGTTTGAATCCACCGTCGCAAAAGGCGACAAAGCCACCTCGAAACACGGAAAAGTCGAAACGTAATTGTCGATAACCATACGCTCCAGCCCCGTGACCATCACCCTCGCGGTTTCATTGGGAAGTTTTATAATCTGCTGAATGCGCGCGATAACGCCCACGCGGTAAATGTCCTTTTCCGAAGGATTGGACACGGAGGCTTCCTTCTGCGCCACCAGGAAAATATTTTCGTTATCAGCTTTCGCGCGTTCCAAAGCAAGCATGGATTTGTCCCTGCCCACGTCGAAATGAAGAGTCTGCGTGGGAAAAACCACCACTCCTCGCAAAGCTACCATTTTATAAGCGGAGATTTTGGGCATAACCGCCTTTTCTCCTTCAAGAATATTGTCAAGATTAAGTTCATCCATAAATTTATGCCTCCACATAGTTTGACAGCAACAGACGGCAGTCAGATGCAGGTATTGTTAAAAATTCCTTTCAAAAAAACAGTATAACACAAAAAGACGAAAATTACAACCGTTTAAAATTCCACTTAAACAATCGGATTTAACTTATTTAAAACCGATGTTTAAATCAAGAGGTTGCCCTCCGCCGTTTTACGGATAACAACCTCTCACAGTTTCTTACGCAGTCTTGCCGTTTTCCGCCCCGATAATAAGCGGTTTGGCTTTTTTCAGTATTACGTCTTTAGTAACTACTATCTTTTTAATGTTTTTGTTTTCCGGAGTTTCGTACATGGTTTCAAGCATGCAGTCTTCCATTATCGACCTGAGTCCGCGCGCGCCCGTATTAAGCTCTATTGCCCTGTGTGCGATTGCGCGTACCGCCTCGTCGTCGAAGGAAAGTTCCACTCCGTCCATTTCAAGCAGCTTTATATATTGCTTTACCAAAGCGTCCTTGGGCTCGGTTAAAATTTTAACCAAAGCGTTTTCGTCAAGCGCAGAAAGGCTGACGGTAACGGGGACTCTTCCGATAAATTCGGGTATAAGTCCGAATTTTATAAGGTCCTGAGGCTGCAGATTTTTAAGCGCGGCGTCGGTATCCTCTTTTTTAACCTTAAGCTCGCCCCCGAACCCGAGTGACGACGAGTTGAGCCGCTTTTCGATAATTTTGTCGAGTCCTACGAAAGCTCCGCCGAAAATAAACAGTATATTGGTGGTGTCTATCTGCAGGCATTCCTGTTGAGGATGCTTTCTGCCGCCCTGAGGAGGTACGGAAGCAACGGTGCTTTCTACGATTTTCAAAAGCGCCTGCTGCACGCCCTCGCCCGAAACGTCGCGGGTAATGCTGACGTTTTCCGACTTTCTTGCTATTTTATCGATTTCGTCGATATAAATTATGCCTTTTTCCGCCTTGGCAATATCGTAATCGGCATTCTGAATAAGCTTCAACAGCACGTTTTCGACGTCCTCGCCGACGTAGCCTGCCTCGGTAAGAGTTGTGGCATCGGCTACTGCGAAAGGCACGTTAAGAATTTTCGACAGAGTTTGCGCAAGCAAAGTCTTGCCGCAACCCGTAGGTCCCAACATGAGAATATTGCTCTTTTTAAGCTCTATATCGTCTTTTTTAATACCCTTTGCCGCCGCACGCTTGTTGTATTCTATTCTTTTATAATGATTGTATACGGCGACGCAAAGCACTCTTTTAGCTTCGTCCTGCCCGATAATATAGTCGTTAAGCCGCTCCATGATTTCCGCAGGAGTGGGAAGCTTAACCGAATCAGGTTGAGCGATTTCCTCCTCTTTGGCAATCATGTGCGCGCAAAGCTCTATACATTCGTCGCAGATATTGACGCCGTTAGGCCCCGTAACAAGTTGTTTTACCTGGGTTTGGGGTTTGTCGCAAAACGAACATCTGGGTTCTAAGCTTTTCGTTATCAATTAATTTGTCGCTCCCTATTGTCTTTTATCGAAAATTTTGTCCACAAGCCCGTATGCAAGCGCCTCTTCCGCACTCATGTAGAAATCGCGGTCCACGTCTTTTTCGATTTTTTCCAAAGGCTGAGACGTGTTGTTTGCAAGAATCCTGTTCATGCGCTGTTTGATTTTCAGAATATGCTCCGCCTGAATGGCAATGTCGCTGGCCTGACCCTGTGCGCCGCCGAGAGGCTGGTGAATCATAATCTCGCTGTTGGGCAGGGTATAACGCTTGCCTTTTGCGCCCGATGACAGCAAAAATGCACCCATCGACGCCGCCATGCCCACGCAAATAGTACTTACGTCGCACTTAATGTAGTTCATGGTGTCGTAAATACCCATTCCTGCCGTAACGCTTCCGCCCGGACTGTTGATGTAAAGGCTGATATCTTTTTCGGGGTCCTTACCCTCGAGATAGATAAGCTGAGCAATTACTATATCCGCGCTGATGTCGTTTACTTCGCCCGTAAGAAAGACTATTCGGTCCTCAAGCAAACGAGAGTAAATATCGTAAGACCTTTCACCCCTGTTTGTCTGCTCGATTACCATGGGGACGAGATTGTTTTTAATCATTTAAAAACCTCCCTGTTTTGAGTATAAAGTTATTCCTTATCTTCGGTGGTTTTCTTTGCCGCAGTCTTTTTTGCGGCAGGTTTGTCTTCTTTGTCCGCGCCCGCAGTCTTAGCGGTTTTCTTTGCGGCGGTCTTTTTCTCCGCCTTTTTAAGCTCGAACGTGTTGTTTTCTTTCAGGAACGCAATGAGCTTCTTCATGAGCAAATCGTTTTTCATGTAGGAAGCCTGGCGGTCGTCCATAGTCTTACGGTACTCTTCGGCGTTTTTGCCTGCAGCTTCCGCAACTTTGGAAACCTCAGCGTTAAACTCTTCGTCCGTTACGTCCAGATTTTCCGCTTTGATTATCGCTTCAAGCACAAGACGGATTTTGACGTCGCGCTTGGCGTCTTCCGTTTTGCTTTTTCTCAGCTCTTCCATGTTGCTGCCGGTGTACTTGAGATAATCTTCAAGCTTCATGCCCTGATACATGTACATAAGTCTGTACTCCATATCGCGGACGAGATAGTCGATCTGGCTGTCAATCATGCACTGCGGAATATCTACGACGGCGTCTTTCGTAACCGCCTCGATAAGCGCGTTTTCGTTTTCGGCCTCCGCCCTGCGGTCGTTGCCTTCCTGAAGGCGCTTTTCGATATCGGCTTTATATTCGGCAAGAGTATCGAATTTGCTTACGTCCTTTGCGAACTCGTCGTTAAGCTCGGGCATTTCTTCGGTAAGAATTTTGTTTACGGTGACGGTAAACACGCTGTCCTTGCCGGCAAGCTCCTTGGCATGATAATCCTTGGGGAAAGGCACTTTAAGGTCCTTGGTTTCACCCTTGTTCATGCCGATCATCTGCTCCTCGAAACCGGGAATGAAAGAGCCGGAGCCGATAACGAGTTCCTGCCCCGAAGCGGTACCGCCGTCGAATTTCACGCCGTCGATACTGCCGCTGTAATCGAGGTTGACCGTGTCGCCGTTCTTGACCGCGCGGTCTTCCACCTCTACTTTTCTCGAAGCCTGTTTAAGCGCCCTGTCAAGCTCCTTCTGAACGTCGTCCGCCGTAACATTATACTCAACTTTGTCAACTTTAATACCCTTATATGCGCCTAAAGCGACTTCGGGCTTGACGGTAACAACCGCATGGAAAGCGATTCCGTCGGCGTTAATGCCGTCGATGTCCACTTTCGGCTCGTCCACAGGGAAAATTTCCTCGTGCTCGGACAAAGCTTTCGAGTATGCTTCGTAGAAAGCGTCGTTGAATGCGTCGTCGAAGAATACTCCCTCGCCGTACATCTTCTCGATCATCTTTCTGGTGGCGTGGCCCTTGCGAAAACCGGGTATATTGAATTTGGACTTGTTTTTAAGATACGCCTTGTTAAGGCTTGCGTCCCATTCCTCGGCTGTAAGCGCGAAATTGATTTTTACTTCGCCCTTGGATTCTTCGATAGTGTAGTTCATTTTAATCCTCCAAAATTGATACCTAAATATAATATCAAATAAAAAAGGGTTTGTCAATTTTTATTGACAAGGTAATTGAAATATAGGTATAATAAACTGTGGAAAAACTGCGAAAATCGAGGAAAATTTATGCCTTTCGACGCTTTGACTTACAATGCTTTGGCAAAAGAGCTGAATAATACGCTTTCCGGCGGAAAAATAGAACGCGTCGCCATGCCCGCAAAAGACGACGTTTTTTTGCTTGTGCGCCCGCAAAACTCCGATAAAAAAGGAACTCTCAGCCTTGTCATATCAGTAAACCCTTCCCGTCCGGGCGTTTACATCACCGATAAGCCGTCCGAAAATCCGCTTTCCGCTTTTTCTTTCCTGATGCATCTTAGAAAGCATATCGGCGGCGGTACGATTACGTCGGTAACCGCCGTAAAACACGAACGAATCGTTTGCTTTCATGTAACCGCAAGCGACGAACTGGGCTATAAAAAAAATTATGTCCTTTACGTCGAACTTCTGGGTAAATACGCCAACGCTATTCTTACGGACAGCGACGGAAAAATCACCGACGCGCTTAAGCATATAGGATTTGACGAATATTCCGCGCGCGCCGTGCTTCCCGGGCTTAAGTATTCCCTGCCGCCCCTGCAAAAAGACAAAATTTCGCCCGACGACCGTTGCGGAATAGAAAAACTGCTTGACAATTTTACGGGAGGAAAGCTTGCCGATTTTATCATGGCGCATGTTTACGGCTTTGCGCCCGTCACCTTGAAACAGATTGTGTATGACGCTTTCGGCACTCTCGAACCCTCTTCCGCCGTCGTTAAAGAGGACAAAGAAAAATTTTTCTGCGCGCTTAAAGCGATTAACGACGCTTTTGAACCGTGCGTTACTTATTCAGACGGCAAAATTAAGGAATGCTTCATAAAGCCTTATACCCACACCGATGCGGAATATACGCCTTGCCGCTCGCTGAGCGAAGCTATAGACTTGCTTTATAAATCGAGGACCGAAACGGGATTTGTGAGCGGAAAAACCGCAAATCTTACGTCAGTCATTAAAAACGCCTTGAAGAAAAACGAAAAAAGTCTTGCTTTATACAAAGAAAAAACGCTTAAAAGTCTGGATTACGAAGACGACAGGATAAAGGGAGAACTGCTTACCGCCAACCTATACCGCCTTAAATCGGGCACGGACAAGGTTGAGGTAGACAATTACTATACGGGCGAAAAAACCGTTATAAAACTTGACCCCCTTCTGACGCCGCAAAAAAACGCGCAAAAGTACTATAAATCTTATTCCAAGAAAAAAACGGCTATTGAAAAGTCCGAGGAACAAATAGCCGCGGCCGAGGAAAAACACGAATACTACGAATCTCTGCTTGCTTCCTTATCCAACATCGAAAACGAATCCGACGTGGAAGAAATTGCGGCGGAAATGGAAAACGCGGGACTTATAAAAAAGTCCAAAGACAAAAAACGCCGTAAGCCTTCTTCTCCGATTTGTCTTACCGTGGACGGATTCAAAGTCCTTATCGGCAAAAACAACATACAAAACGACGCTTTGGTGAAATCTTCTAACGGCGGCTGGCTTTGGCTGCATACTCAGAAGATACACGGCTCGCACGGGGTAATACAAGGCGAAAACGTGCCGCAGGACACGATAAACCGCGTTGCCGCATTTGTGGCGCATTACTCAAAGGCAAGTATGTCCGAAAACGTACCCGTGGACTACACCTTGATTAAATACGTCAAAAAGCCTGCAGGCTCCCCTCCCGGCAAAGTGATTTACACTCATCAGCAAACCGTAAACGTAAAACCCGTCAAACCGTAAAACGACAGAAACAATAAGAAAGTCGTACTTTGCCGTATAATTTATTTGTAAAACTATAAATCTCCCGATAGATTAGTGACGGCGGATTTTGACCTTTGGTAATTCAACCGGGGGATTTTTGTATATATAAATTTTTTGCCGATACTCGGTATCTTTTTTTATATAAAATAAGCCCGAACAAGTTTAATACCAAATAAACCATAACAAGACAAAAACGGTACTTTGTAACCAAAGTACCGTTTTCCGTTAACTTAATGGCGGTTAAATTCAACCGTTAGGCTGCCGTTGCGCTCCAGGTTTTGATGTTGTTGGAGCTGTAAGCTCCGCCTATCCACTTATCGCCCCAGTTGCTTGCGTTTGCACCGACTTCTCCGCTGCCGCCTTCGACAAACTTAAAGCTTTCGGTAGTGGTTACGGCGTCAGAGGCAGCATCGTTGTTGGTGCCGAAAATCCAGTTATAAACATGAGGTTTAACGCCGTCCTGTCCGCTTATCGCATAAAGTATTTCATTGGGAACAAAAGCCTCAACCACAACGTAATACTTTCCGTCGGTATCCTTTTTATAGGTCATTGCGGACTCCATAAGGCTGAATCTTCCGTCAAGAGTCTTGCCTGAGGAATGAGCGGCAAGCGTGGTGTTAAATCCGTAAGTTACGTTGAATGCAAAATCTTTCGTTCCGCTACTGGAAGAGGTCTTGATGTGAAGTTCCATACCCGTATTCTTGTGCCAGCCGTTGATGTAGTCCTGCACCCAGGCATTGCCGACTTTGTAATTGCCTGCAACGAAATTATCGATTTTTGCCTCTATACTTACGTAAAGACCGTCGTCGCCGAAGTATCCGCGATGTTTTGCATATCTTCCGTCTCCGATTGTGGTGGTCATAAGATTAACGGCTCCGCTTTCAACCGCTGCATCGTAGTCAGCCCAATCGGATACGTCGCCGTCGATGGCGCGATCAGCGGCAACATACTGCGACCAGCGTAAACCGCGATTTATTTCGGCGTCGTTTTTATCGACGTAGAAAAATTCGTTTTTAGCTTCCGATTCACCGTAATATCCGTGACGGTAAAGAGGTTCCCAGTACTCGCTATATTTTACCTGTTCGCCTCTTTGTGTACCGAATACGGGAGCGTCGTCGCCTTTAGTACGCCATGCCACACCGAAACGGAGATCGTAGCCTTCGTTAAGATGATTGTCGGTAAAATAAGGCTTAAAGCTTTCGACGATCAGAGCGTCGTTGGGAATAAATGCCTCCACATAGGTGACGTAATTGCCTTCAGTACCCGTGGTAAGATAAGCACGTACCGTAGCGGTGTTACTTACGCCGTTCTTGGCAAAATGGTAAGTAGCACCCTTTACTACCGTATTCTTATCCGAAGACACTACCGCGGTTTCCACACTGAACGAAGAATTCATATGTGTTTGCGGATCGGAATCAAGCGTCAGATAATGCCTTGCGACGGTATAGAAGTACAAGCCTTCCTCGCCCCACCAAGCCTTGATTTCTGCGCCGTGCTCGTTTTTAAGTCCGAAGATGATGGCGGCGTTACCGTTATAATCCGACCAGTCGTCTTCATAATCCGTATCAAGACGCTTTTCTTTAGAAGGATTATAGAATTTGTAAGCCGTGCGTACAACGCCCGTATAATTTCCCTTACCCGTCACTACTACGGTAGCTTCACCGTAATTATAAAGGTAGTCGCCAGACCCCGAATCCTTATCGGATTTAAGATTGACGTTATCCCCTTCGTAGCTTACGGTAAAATCAGTATCCTTGACAAGAGCCGCGGCGGCAACAGTGACCGTAGGCTCGGGTGTCACGGCAATACCCGTGAATTTAAGGTCTTCGGCAACCGCGACGGACGCGGAAACCGTACTTAAATCAGCAGGGTCAATGGTAAACGACGTATTGAATGCGGATTTATATCTTTCAGCCAAAGCGGTAACGGTTACCTGTGCGGCACCCGCATTCACGTTATTCGTAATCTCAAGTGTGTAATCAACGCCTTCGCTTAAAGGCTCGTCGTTCCATTTAACGGTAACTTCAGGAGTTATTGCTTCGCCTGTATAAGTAAAGGTACCGTCAGCGACTTCAACGCCTAACAAAGAACTGTTTTTGCCGGCGAAATACCTGTAATGATTTACCGTATAAGTCACCTCTACAGAGCCGACATAAGCGCCTTTACCTAAAATTTGCAAGGTGGCGATGCCGCCGTCCGTGTTATCGTAAGTAACTTCTCCGTAATAATAGTCAACGTCTTTGACAAGCTGGGTTTGAGTATCAAGATAAGTTACGTTAACGCTTTCGGGTAAAAATTCGTCAGCGTCCGGCTCGTAATATTTGTAAGCAGTTGCGGAAGCCGAAGCCGTCACGTCACTCAAAGTTTTAGGTTCGCTGACCGTAAAAGACTGCTCAAGCGTACCCGTGTAATTACCTTTACCCGTAAAGGTTGCCGTTCCCTCGCCTGCGGTGTCGTATCCGGAGTAAACAACTTCGTAATCGACTCCGTTTTCAAGCACAACTTCTCCGTATTTAAGTACTACGCCTTCAGGCTGAGCTCCGGGAGTCGTACCGGGGATAAGAGCGGTAATGCCTTCGGATATATCTTTAGCTACGATATCGAATTCCACCGTAACAGTACCGGTGAAATTACCCTTGCCGTTTATGACGACGGAACCTGTTCCTACATTTAAATTTTTGCCGTATTCGATGTCAAAGTCGTTTTCAGTAAGATTGTATTCACCGAAAACAAGTTCGACCGTAGGCGCAATCTGAGAAGCGGTAAACACTTGAGAAGCTATTGTCACGTTGTCTATGCTCGCGATATCCACCGCGGTTATCTCAAACGTTTTGGTAACGGAACCGAAATAATTGCCTTTACCCGTTACGGTATAACTTGCGGTGCCGACATTGGTGTTGGAAGAAAATACTATGTCGTAATCCACTCCTTCGTTAAGCACTACTTTATTTAACGTTACGGTAACGTCGGGTATTATCTCGCTTCCCGTAAACGCAACGTTTTTGACGTCGCTTACGGCGCCGGGAACAATGTAATCCCTGCCGCCAGGATTTTCGTGAGTAAATCCGAAATCGGACACGTAATAATAGGAAAGTTCCCATGTGCCTGCCCACGGATTGCCTTTTACCCACTGCCAAGGGGAATTTCCGCTGTCTTTCATCTGTTCGCGATCGTGGTCAGCGCAGAACACCATTGCTATACGCAAGCTGTCGCCGTAATTGCCGCCGTAGAAGTTTTCAAGCACGTATTTGGGTATGAAAGTTTCAGATGACAACGTATAGAAGCCGTCTTCACCTTGCTCGCTGATTTTGCCGACGTGAATTGTGTCTATGAAAGTATTGACGTCCGCACTGCCGTCAAGCATCAGTTTTGCAATAGTATCTCTGCTCTTATCGGATTTTTCCATACGCAGCTCGATGCCTGCATTTTCGCCGAATCCCGCTTGGTCATACAAAGAATAATTTTTGCTCTTTGCAAGCATCGCAAGATACAGTCCGTCTTCTTCAAGGCGGCCGTAATACTTGATGTTACGGGTTTCGCCCTCATAAGATTTGCTGTTGAACGTCCAATCTATAATAGCTTCGTCGGTAAGCCATTCGCTTACGTCGCCATCAAGAGTATAAACGGAAGACTGAGGATCGGTAATGCTATGCGCAAGTTCTCCGTCTTTTATATAATACATTCTTCTGGCTTCGCTGAGTCCGCCTCCTTCGTTGTCGCCTCTCCAAGCGGTGTGACCCAATTCGAAGAAGTTGCGATCGCCGTCGGAACTACGGTAAGTTTTAATTTTTTCACCTTCCGTACGCCACATAATACCGACGCGGAGGTCCCAACCGTCCTTTACGCCCGTATTGTAATCGAAGTGAGCGTTTTCGGCAGAAACGGCGCGCCAGGAAATAAACGCCTCGATTGTGGTGGTATAGAAGCCTTCGGCATCCTTTTCGGAAGTATTGAAGTACTGAATTACGTCGCCCGCATAATGCGTCACTCCCACAGAGCTCAAGAACAGCAGATTGCCGTTTACGAATTGCGACTGATCGGAATTCGTCAAGGCAAACTCGAACGCAAGCTGAGAGTTGTTTGCGGTATTTGTTCTGTCGGTGTTTAAGTAAACTTTATGTTTTACTACGGAGTAAACATACAAGCCCCTCATTCCCGAAACGACTTTCGCCCTCATGCTGATACCTTTGGAGTCGGAAGTGCCGTTTGCGAAAGCCGTATAACCGCTGTAATCCGTCCACTCCGCTTCGTCTTCGAAGCCGTTCAAGGTAAATCCGCCGTCAAGGCTTACATAATTATAACGTAACAATTCTTCGTTTACTACAATACCGTCGGAACCTACATACGCACCCAAATAGTTGGGGCTGTAGCCGAGAACGTACCACCAGCCGTTATCGTCGTTAATGGTGTCGATTCTTTCAGAGCCGTTGTTGGCTTTGAAAGCCGCGGAAACCCTTGTGTAATTATTGTTTGTAGAAGAGAAGCCTACATTCAAAGCCTCGAGATTATCACGGGAAATAAACGCCTCCACTACCGTGACGTAATTGTATCCGTCTGTTTCCTTGTTCTTGTCGTAACGACGAATAACGGCTATTTCAAACTCCGAAAAGTCGTTTTCGATGATGTAAAGTCTTGCGCCCTTGCCGGAATTACCTACTCTTATTTCAAAGTTGTTTTCAAGCCACCAGTTTGCAAGACCCGTATCACTCACGTCGTTATGTTTCGCTACGCCGGCAAAATACAAGCCTTCTTTGGTAAGCTCCGCTTTATAAGCAAAGCCGCGCGGGTCCGTTGCTCCGTAAACGGAAAGCTCCTCTCCTGAGTAAGTGCGGAGCACATCTTCTTCGGCGTGCATTGTTTTATATTCCGCACCGCCGAACTTCTCGAAACGGAAAGTTTTGACGACTTCGCCCGAATAATTGCCTTTGAAAGTAATGGTAACGCTGCCTTCGCCGTAATCCTGTCCGTCGGCAAGATAGACGTTGTTTTCATATTCAATCGTATAGTCTGTTGAGTAAACAAGCGTTTTATCGCCGTCTTTTACCGTAACGTCGGGGGTAAGCGCTTTGCCCGTCTGGATAAGGCCTGCGTCGTCAACTGTCACCTTTGCGGTTTCACTGTCAAGAGCCTTGGCGTTAATGGTAAATTCACGGGAAGCGGTGCCCGAATATTTGCCGCTGAAAGTAACAAGTATGCTTGCAGTACCGGCATTGACGTTATTGCTGTACTGAAGCGTATAAAATTCTTCTGAAACGGGTTCTCCTTTAACGATAACAGTAACCTCGGGAGTAATAGCCGAGCCGCTGTAAGTAAAGGTATCTTCCTCCATATTGAGGACGGCGTCGCCTTCTTCAACAACGATAAGAGTATCGACGACAAAGGTTTTTGTCACGGAACCCGTATAAGCGCTGCCTTGAGCAGCGGTAATCACTACGGTGCCGTTACTTCCTTTAACAGTAAATTCGAGGTTGTAATCCACTCCTTCAGCAAGAATCTTGCCGTTGTCCTTTACAACGACTTCGGTACGAATATTCTGCGATCCCTCAACGACATAAACGGGAGAAACAACGGTGATATCGAGATTTTCAATCGGTTTTGCGGTATCGGTTATGATAAAGGAAGCTTCCGCCGTGCCTGTGAAATTGCTGCCGGCAACCGCCGTTATGATAACTTTACCCGTACCTACTGCCCCGTTATTTTCATAAGATACGTTGTAATCCTCGCCTAATACGAGAATTTTTCCGTTATATCTTACCATAGGCAAAGGCGTGACCTCGTTTCCCTCGAAGTACTGATCCGCAATCGCGTCGATCATGGAGGATTCAAGCGTTTTGGGACGAATGATATAATCTCTTGCTACAATTCCGTAATAATTACCCTTGCCGCTGAGCACGAATCTTGCTGTTCCTGCGTTTACCGCCGAATATTGTACGTCGTAATCAACACCTTCCACAAGCGGTACTTCGTTTACGGTAACGCTGATTTCGGGTTTGACGGCGCTGCCGGTATAAGTAACCTCCGCGTCCGCAACCACGTCGGATTCTTTAATCAAAGTCTTGCCTGCCACCGACTGCACGGTCATTCCTATTGCGGAAATATTATATAATCCGTTTTCTGAAGTAGCGACAGTCGGATACCAGATATTACCGCTCCAAAGCGAACTTCCGCTTGTGCCGTTGACAAAGTCTACGTAATCTTCCTTGTCAAGGCCGTAAATTGCACCGTCGTAGTTCACGCCGAAAGCAAAACCAGCAACAATATTTTCGGGAACTTCCGAGTAACCTAACCTGGAACACAGATAATTATTGTCAATAAACGTATCCAGAGTTATGTAATAGTAAGTTCCGTCGAAAGTAACGTCGTAAACGTAATCAATGTCGAAAATATCTCCGGTATTGGAGCATACATAAGTGGAAATGTAAGCAAGCTGAACGTTTTCATTATTGGCATTCACGCCGCGAATTTCGACGCTGGTGTTTTTGTACCAGAAATTCCACCAGTCTCCGCTGGTCGCAATACCCTGTGTGAAATGCTTCATCTTGGAAACGGTATGCGTGTAAAGACCGTCGCTTTTAAGGATAGCTTTGGTCTGCGTGTAAAGATCGGAAGAAGCGCCCGTTCCGACAATTTCTGAAGTTTCGCCCGAATACTCGTTTTCCCAATCGATACTCAGGAAACTGTCTCCCGTAACTCTGGACTGATGAATACCTTTATCGTCAAGGAAGAACATTTTCCATGCGTTTGCCTGCGAGGGCACGCTTTCGAAAATACAGGTCGTCCAATCGTTTCTTAAATTTCTTCCCTGCATATAAGCTTGTTCTTCGCGGGTACGCCACTGGAAGCCAACACGCAAAGCGTAACCTTCGGCAATCTCACCCGTTTCGCTGTTGAAAACAGTATTCCAATCAATATCGGAAACGTTGGTGCTGCCGGAATTGTTGATATGTCCCGAGAACAGAACGTTGTAAGGAATAAATCCTTCGATAACGGTTGTATAAAGTCCTTTATCGTCTACGGTCTCACTGCGGTTTATGACGTAGTCAACCGCGCCGCCGTAGTTGGAACCAACTGAAGTAAAGAATATTTCGTTGCCTCTAAGCCACTCCAAAGTATTGTTATTGCCGGTGTAATCGGTATTCGTAAGCGCAAATCCCACCGCAAGGTTGGAGTTCATGTGTCCCTCAAGGTCGATTTCTTTCCACTGAGCATGACGAACGGTAGCGTATACGTACACGCCGTCTTCGCCTTTTATTGCCTGAGCCACAAAGCCTTTGCCCATCGAAGAAGTATCGGTTACTCCTTCGGTTACGTTGGCTCTGCCTTCGGCAACTGCGTCTACGCCTTTATAATCGTCCCAGTCGTTGTAATTGCCGTCGATAACCTTATCGGATGCGGAAATTCCGCCTATGCCGTCTTCGTATACATAAAGTCTGCCTACCTTATTTCCGTAAGGATCGCTTCCGTACGAGAACCAGATGAACGGCTGATAAGTTTTAGCGCCCAAAGTAATGGGTACGATAACTTCGTTTTCGGCAGGGTCCAATTCTTCGTCAGAATTCTGACGCCTACCGTTTCTGAAAGAAAAACCTACGCGGAAGTAATCTTTTTCCACGTCCACGCCTTGAAGCATAAGCGTTTCGTTGGAAACGAACGCCTCGGCCGTGACAAAGTTGTAGGTTTTGCCATTGACGACCTTCTGCTCGCGTTTAATGATGCCGGTAATGTTTTTCGTCACCTTGTCTTCCGCGGCAACGTAAAATTGCGCGTTTCCTTCTGTTGCAGTTGTGATATTAAGTTCTATATTGGTATTACGGTACCAGTCGTTTTCTCCGGTAAGCCAAAGGTTTACAAGAGCCTCGGAATAGACGTACAAGCCGTCTTCTTCCTTGGTAATCATATATTCAAGATAACGGTCACCCTCTACACCGTTTTCAATGGTGCGGACGCGCTTTACTTCGCCTGCATAATCCGCCCAATCGTCCTTGTTGCCGTCGATAACTTTCGCGGTAGGATCGGGAGCAACGAAATAGCCGTCCTTGGTATATACCGCCCATGTGCCGGGATTTCCCCAGTTCATTTCGGTGGAAACGTTTTCCCAGCTGAACTGCGAATTGCCGCTTGCATCCAGATGACGCTGCAAAGCAACCAGTCCGTACAGATAATCCTGCTTGCCTTCAAGCCCGAGTGCAGACCAAGGCACGAAAATTTCCATGTCGTAGCCTTCGACGCCTTCACCGTTGCCGTTTTCGTCCACTTCGCCGCGGATATTGATTCCGCAACCGACTGTCGTAAGAGGATAATTGTTATAACTGCCGAGATAATGTTTTCTGAGCGCCGAGCTGCCGTCGGCTGCAAAAATAAGCTCGAAAGCGTTATTCGCGATGGTAGTCGAACCGAATGGCGCAAGATACAAAGACAAACCTGTTTTCTGATAAGTCGAATAAGGCTCGCCCGTATTGCGATAAACAGTAATCACGGGGTCATCGATTTT
Organism: uncultured Eubacteriales bacterium; assembly: GCA_900543755.1. Classification (GTDB taxonomy): domain Bacteria; phylum Bacillota; class Clostridia; order Christensenellales; family Pumilibacteraceae; genus UBA10677. The sequence goes on along the minus strand of UQSP01000028.1, from coordinate 2,150 downwards.
TGCGGCAAAATATGCGCCTTTGTCGGTAAAATGCGACGTTACTTTGACGTTAACGGGGTCCTTTTCTTCAAACATGGGTTTTGCAACCGCGTTATTACATCCCGATCCGTCGGCAACGGCTTCCCACCAACTAAGGTCGCCGGTCCAGAAATCTTCGTCGAAAACGCCGTCAAGTTTTACGCCTTCATCTACATCGTATGTTTTTTCGATTTCCGGAGGATTGGTAAAATCGTAATCCCCGAAATAGTCTTCGTTTCCGTTCCTGTCAGAACAAGCGAACATAAAAACCGTAGAAAGAACGAAAAACAAAGATAAAAACAAAACCGAAATTTTCTTTTTCATCTTTCTTCCTCCTTATTTGCCGAGCACGTAAATCTCGGAAATGGCAATGGGCGCGTCGGCGTCGAAGGTCAGTCGGATTTCCTTGACCTTCAATTCGTCAAATTCGGCAATAGCCGCTCCGCCCGGACGCATAAACTCTTCGCCTTCTAATTCCTTGTTAATGTACTTGTTGACGTCAAACTTCAAATCGTCTATATATGCCGTGCCCGTAACCGTAGAGCCGTTTACGGTTCTGGTAAAGTCCATTTCCACTCTGTCAATGCTTTCCCAATGATAGTTATAATCATAGGAATTGTATACCATAAGCGCACGAACAGTCACGTAATCGTCGAAAGTAAGCGTAATCGTGGTTTTGCCTTTCTTAGTGGTAAATTCATCGAGGAATTCGTCCCACGAGAATATTTTGATTACCCCGTCGGTAAGAAGGTTTGCGCTGCTTCCTTCGGCAACGTTGGTGGCTTTAACCTTTGCCTGACCTGCTATGTTTTTATATTCCATATCGGGACCTATTTTGGGCTGATATGAATTTGTGGGTCCGTTACAGTGCATAACCGTCTGGCCTTTATCGTTTTGCGCCCATACAACAGGGTCGACGCAGCTTCCGCGTTGTCCGCCGCCCGCTATTCGGTCGTAATGAGCGTGATAAATAATATAAAGCTGTCCGTTATAAGTGCAGAAACTGTGGTGTCCGGGGCCCGAAATGTGATCCCAATGTACCTCGCAAGCCGTTACCCTTCCGCCGTCTGCCTGGGGAATCTTGGTGAAAGGTCCCATGGGAGAATCGCCTATCGCCTGTATAACGGAATAAGCGCGCGATGTATAAGCATTTACCGAAACGGTAAGATAGTATTTATCTACCTCTGCATTATAATAAACGTAAGGTCCTTCGTTGGTTCTTCCTTCGACAAGGTCGTCCGATTTATTGGAGGGAGAAAGGTCGTCGACAGTATAATATCCGGTTCTGGTAAGTCTTGTAGTGGTTTCCCAAATGGGATCGTCCGTCCACTTTTCGCCCATCTTGACGACGCAGGCAAAGCTTCCGCCGCCGCCCTGAAGGTCACGAACGAAATACAGATATTTTTCACCCGTTTTGGGATCGAGGAAAGGATGAACGTCAATCATCGTGGTTATGGGCTCGCCTGCGGTCATCTGACCCGGGTTGCTTTCTTCTCCGGCGGGAGCGGTGTAATACTCGCTTTTATGCTCCTTCAGCCAATACCACATATCCTCGTTGGAAAGGAACGGAAGATCGACGGTAAGCGTGCGGTTGTCCGCATCGTAGCCGGGCTCGCCGGGAACGTTGGTGTACTGAACGAAAGGTCCTGCAGGACTGTCCGATACCGCAACTCCTAAGCTAAAATCCATGCTATTGCTCATTATATTGATGTTAATCGTATAAAGATTTAACACCAAAGCTTCGGCATCTGCTTTTTTAATATCTTCGTTTTCCTCGTCGCGGTTAAGGTTATTGATAGCATTTCTACCGTCTGTAATATTCTCCTGGGTATATTTTTCACCGTTAGGCGCAGTATCGCCGGGATTAAGATTCTGATATACTTCGGTTAATTCTTCGATTTTTCCATAAAGAATCTCAATGGCCGCAGCAGTATTCGCGGCTTTTTCCGTAAGAGCTTTTACTTCCGCCTCTTTTGCGCGGTAAAAATTCTTATCCTCATTGTTTTCAAACAACTTTCCGTCGGGATTGTTGTAATCTTCCGCACTGAAGAAAAGATAGTATTTGCCCGTATCCTTGTCGTAAATCTGTCTCTTATACACATCTCCGAGCCCACGAGACATGCGCAGATCTC